>NZ_PENV01000021.1:0-81235 GCF_003144375.1 Proteus genomosp. 4 str. ATCC 51469 | reverse complement strand
AACATTCGCTGCCGTTTCCGGTCTTCTGCGTTGTTGCGAGGAGGTGCATTCTACATCTTCCTCATTCAGTGTCAAGCGTTTATTTTCAAGGCTTTTCACTTTTTTTTCTTTGTTCTCTCGGCTAACTCACTTAGCGTGGTTTGCCGTGACAACGAGGGCGCATTATAGGGAGTTTTGTGAAGCTGGCAACACTTTTTTTGAGTTTTTTTACTGACCGTTGAATTTTCCACCAAATTCCACTTAAAGCGCCAGTTTTCTGAGCGATCCAAAGCCAAAACTTGCTAAAACAGGTTTTAGCAATTCGCTATTCTCATCTTCTTTTAGACAATAAGCGAAACTAATTTCATTTGAACCTTTTATTTTCGCTTGATTTACGACCAACCACGCAGTTCTTCGTGCAATTGCAGCCCCAGAATCGATAATTCGTGTGCCATCAGGTAAAACAGAAAGAAGCTCGTCTGCTAATAAAGGGAAATGAGTACAACCTAATACTACCGTATCTGGTGGCTCTTTCATTTTTAGCCAAGGTGTAAGAATTTTACGAAGCTCATCTAGAGAAACTTCTTCACCATGAAGTTTTCTTTCTGCTAGTTCCACCAGCTCGGCCGAACCTAAAGAGTGAACTTTGCAATCAGTTGCAAAGCGCTCTATCAATTCATGGGTATAAGGGCGTTTAACTGTTGCTCTTGTCGCTAATAATCCAACCACTCCATTACATGTTAATTTAGCAGCGGGCTTAATAGCAGGAACAACTCCCACAATAGGAATATCAGTAAACTTTGCCCGTAAAGCCGGAAGGCTTACCGTACTAGCGGTATTACAAGCAATAACAATTGCTGCGAGAAAGTGCTTCTCAGCAACCGCGCTAATGATATGAACAACACGGTCAATAATGAATTCCTGTGATTTTTCACCATAAGGGAAAGCTTCATTATCAAAAACATAGATATAGTGAGCATCCGGTAATTTTTCACGGATCTCACGATAAACAGATAAACCGCCAACCCCTGAATCAAAAACTAATACAGTAGGGTTAGCGGTAAGTTGTGCATCAGAAGTTGTAGCTTCCTGTGAGGAAGTATTCACGTCCTGGCGTGCGATAGCCATAAGCTGTCTCATAATCTTTATCAAACAGGTTGGCTATTCTACCACGAATTGAGAGATGTGATGTAATAGGATATGACGCAGTTAAGTCCCAAATACTCACTCCACCTAAAGAAACATTCTCATACGTGCCGTAATCTTTATCTGTACGCTGACCGATATATTGGTAAGTCACTCCCATATCGAGTTTATCAACTTGCCAATCAAGTTGATATTTCAACTGTTGACGAGCGCGACGATCAAGACGTTGATGTGTTTCTTTATTTCTTGCATCTATATATTGAAGGTTAAAGGTATGATGAAAAATCCACGTATCCATTTCCCCTGTAAATTCCACGCCTTTAATTAATGCCTTCCCAACATTGTAATTACGATATGGGTAGTTCGATTCACCTTGGATCAACGAATCAACATCATTACGATATGCAGTTAATCGCCACTCTAAAGGCCCAGTTAATCCTTCAAAGCCCCCTTCCCACTGTTTACTCTTTTCGGGTTGTAAGTCTGGATTACTTCCCCATTCACTATAAAGTTGCATCAGTGTTGGTGCTTTAAATGCCGTACCATAACCACCAATCACACGATAGCCATCGACAAATTCCCAACCTAAGTTAGTTTGCCAAGTGGTATGCCAACCATATTCAGAGTGCTTATCTGAACGCACTGAAGCTTCAGCGATAATCTCGCCTAATTTTTGCTGTCCTGTTAGATATAAGCCGGTATTGTCGAAGTGTTCTTTATTAGGAAATCCACTAGAGCCTGCTTTAATAGATTGGCGTTGCCAATCAACACCCCCACCGATACTGCCATTTTCTAATAAAAGGTGATTACCCCACTGCACGTTATATTGTTCGGAGTTAGTAAAACGGCTTCCTTTACCATAGCGACCATAACGTGGATCATAGTCATAATCTTTGGTGTAGTTATAGCTGGTATTGAAAGAAGAAGAGTAGTTATCGCGATGGAACTTCACTCCGCCATCATAGGTACGGCTAAATAGTGCTCTTGTATCCGTTAAGATATCGTTACCACTGTCATAATAAGCATCATAAGCGGTGCGATTATCAAAACCATAAGCACGTGCATATAAAGAAACGTCATCGTTAATATCGTGATTAACCCCTAACCACAACGATTTGTTCATAAATCCATCGCGATCAGGTTGTGGATGCCCACCAGTATTCCCATTGGCTTCTACATCATAGCCTTTGGTATAGAGATAACTGCCCGCCGCTGTTAATGTTGTTCTATCTCCAACTTTTTGTTTTACAGAACCATCATATTCTTGATAACCATGAGAACCCATTGTGGCATTAAGCGTTCCTCCTTCCGTTTTTCTTTCTGTCAGGATATTAATCACTCCGCCAATTGCATCTGAACCATAAACAGAAGAACGAGGCCCTCTTATATATTCAATACGTTGAACAAGAGAAAGGGGAATTTGGCTAATATCAGAGCTACCAGACACATTAGCCTGATTTAAACGCACACCATCCACTAAGATCAGTACATGTCGAGATTCGGCGCCACGTACATAAATAGAACTCATCTGCCCTATTCCACCATTTTGCCCCACATCAATACCCGGCATTCTGCGTAATACATCAATCACACTATTACTCTGCCAGCGATCAATCTGTTCACGTTCAACAACGGTGATAGGTGCTAAAATAGAAGAGTTCGGCTCTTGAAAGCGGTTTGCTGTCACACTTAATGTATCGCTGTTATTAGCAAACGCACCAAAACTGCTCACCATTACACTCAAAGCCACACTCGAAGCTATACTTGAAATGAAGAAAACTTTTTTATTATTCATGAAAATCTGCATCCAACAGAATAAGTAGCAGGATGCCGCCAAAATTAAATAAAGCGCGTATTTAATTTAAGATGCGACAGGTCTTCGGCAGGTCTTCGGACTCTAGGTTAAATAAACAATTTTGTGTATTTAAGATAATGACTTCCCACCGCACTTATATGGGTGCTTTGCAGTGCCTTTTATTATCCTTGATCCTATTACCGCTGCGCGTCAGTTCTGGCTTTGCACCAGATTCCCTTTTCACTCCTATAAGGAGGCCGAACAACTATGCTACGATTTCAACTCCACTGAGTCCAGAAATTGAACATGAAGAATACTGGACATCTTCATGAGGATCTCTACAATTTCGCTCGCTTAACTTTATTACTGCCAAAAAAAGGCGAGATACCATGCAGAATTCATTACCAACGCAAACATATCAGTCTCAACTGAATGAAAAAACACAACGTCTACAAACGATGATGGCTCCTTTTAATGCGCCTGATGCAGAGGTTTTTTCATCACCAGAACAGCATTATCGTATGCGTGCGGAATTCCGTATCTGGCATGAAGAAGATTCTCTCTATCATATTATGTTTGACCAAGAGACTAAGCAGCGTATTCGTGTTGACCAATTTCCCGTAGCCAGCCAGCTTATTAATAAAATGATGGTTGCTTTGTTGGCAGAAATAAAAGATAAGCCAACACTTAGAAAGAAACTATTTCAGATTGATTATCTTTCTACGTTGAGTAATAAAATTATTGTTTCTTTGCTGTATCACAAAAAAATTGATGAAACTTGGCAACAAGAAGCGCAAGCATTACGCCAGACCTTAATTGCCCAAGGCTTTGATGTACAGTTAATCGGTCGTGCATATAAAACAAAAATTATGCTCGATAACGATTTTATTGATGAAGTGTTACCTGTCGCGGGTAAAGAGATGATTTATCGCCAAGTTGAAAATAGCTTCACGCAACCTAATGCTCAGGTCAACATTAAAATGTTGGAATGGGCATTAAAGGCAACAGAAAATGCGAAAGGTGATCTGCTTGAATTGTATTGCGGTAATGGCAACTTTTCATTAGCGCTTGCACGTAATTTTGAGCGAGTGCTGGCAACAGAAATTGCAAAGCCATCTGTTCATGCGGCGCAATACAACATAGCAATGAACCACATTGATAATGTAAAAATTATTCGTATGTCTGCGGAAGATTTTACACAAGCAATGAATGGGGTAAGAGAATTTAAACGTCTTGAAGGGATTGATTTAAAAGATTACCAATGTGAAACCATTTTTGTCGATCCACCTCGTAGTGGTTTAGATGAGAAAACTGTAGAGCTGGTTAAAACTTACCCTAGCATTTTATACATTTCTTGTAACCCAGAAACATTGTGTCAAAATTTAGAAACCCTAATAAAGACACATAAAATCAGCAAATTAGCTTTGTTTGATCAATTTCCATACACCCATCATATGGAATGTGGTGTGTTATTAGAAAAAAGATAACTGCTTATTTCTCTTCTTAGAGTAAAAAATCCTTTAATAACGCGAATAAAAACAAAAACACCAGCAAGATAACTTGCTGGTGTCAAAATTTCGCTGTGTTTACAACAAAGAGATAAGTACAGACTAGTACTGTTCTGCTTGTGATGCTCTTTCAGCTTCTTCAGCCTGTAGGCGTAAGCGTTGGCGCTGTTTAAATTGACGATAAATCCACAACGCAACAATAACAATACAAACAGAAGAGAAAAAGTTTGAACCCCATTCAGGGTTAACGGTTCTGGTGTAAGCGTTATAACCGAATAAGCCTAGTAAAAAGAATGAAAAAATCAGCTTAGGCATACCATCGGTCATAGGTTGATTTAAATAACGCTGATATAAACAGTAAACGGCCAAGATTAAACTGATTAGTGGGAAAACTGACCACGTCTCAATAAATGAATTAAAAAAACTCGAATAAGTACCATGTAAAGCGACACCAATGACTGTGGCAAGTAATAGCGTGCTTTTTTCACAGCGATTTTGTTCCATCATTTGTCTCCTTTCTGATGCGTTTTTTTCTTTATTTCTGGGTTATCTTGTAGAGGTGTTTGCGTCTCTTGCTCACGTCGATACCAATAATAAGCACCTTTAGCAATCATACGCAGTTGTAAAACTAATCTTTCTTCTAATTGTTGACGCTTTTCAATATCAATATCCAGTGCTTCTGCGCCTGCACTAAATACAATAGTGACCATTGCTTCAGATTGCATTTCTGTAAAATAACGTGGCATATGACTTTCTTGCTCAAGGTAGTCTGCCAGTTCTGCAATAAAATGTTGGATCTCTCGTGCGACTGCGGCACGAAATTCTGCTGAAGTCCCAGAACGTTCACGTAATAATAATCGAAACGCATTAGGGTTATTACCAATGAATTCCATAAAAGTAGCTACTGATGTTCTGATAACACTGCCACCTTTCGCAATGCGCTGACGTGCTTGTCGCATTAATTGACGTAACATCAATCCACTTTCATCAACCATTGTCAGCCCAAGTTCATCCACATCTTTAAAATGACGATAAAATGAGGTAGGCGCAATACCGGCTTCTCTAGCCACTTCTCGTAAGCTTAAGCTGGTAAAGCTACGCTCAGCACTCAGTTGGCTAAAAGCAGCTTCAATTAAAGAGCGACGGGTTTTTTCTTTTTGTTTAGCTCTGATGCCAATATTATTACTCACAGAAATCCTGATAATCCTAATTTGGTTTATGCTCAATATATCAAACTTTGTTAAAAAAGCAGTGCGTACAATCATCTCTAAAGACACATTCTCATAAAAACTCAACAAAGTGTGACTAATGCCCTTAATGTCAATTGGGCTATTATTCATTCTAATGTTAATATAGCGTTGTCGGTTTGTATAAAACAGGTCTCTTCCTATGCAACATTCTCATTTCGATGCCATTGTTATCGGTTCAGGTCCTGGCGGTGAAGGCGCGGCCATGGGGCTTGTTAAACAAGGAAAACGCGTCGCAGTTATAGAACGTTATAACAAAGTTGGTGGTGGCTGTACGCATTGGGGTACTATTCCCTCCAAAGCCCTACGCCATGCAGTAAGTCGCATTATCGAGTTTAATCAAAACCCACTTTATAGCGACCAATCTCGTCTTATTAACTCCTCTTTTTCTCAAATACTTCGTCAAGCCAGCACCGTGATTAGTCAGCAGACTAAAATGCGTCAAGGTTTCTACGAACGCAATAACTGTACAATGTATTCGGGTGAAGCGGCATTTATTGACGAACACAGGATCAGCGTACGTTACCCTGATGGTACTTGCGATATTCTCTCTGCTGATAGCTTTATTATTGCAACGGGCTCTCGCCCTTATTGCCCACCGGATGTCGATTTCTCTCATTCTCGTATTTATAACAGTGACACTATACTTGATTTAGAGCATGAGCCTCACCATGTCATTATTTATGGCGCAGGTGTCATTGGTTGTGAATATGCCTCTATCTTTAGAGGATTAAGAGTAAAAGTAGACTTAATCAATACTCGTGATCACCTATTGTCTTTCCTTGATCAAGAGATGTCTGATGCACTTTCTTATCACTTCTGGAATAACGGTATTGTTATTCGTCATAACGAAGAATACGAAAGCATTGAAGGTGTCGATGATGGTGTTATTGTTCACCTAAAATCAGGTAAAAAAGTCAAAGCAGATTGCCTACTCTACGCAAACGGCCGAACAGGAAATACAGACACTCTAGGCTTAGAAAACGTCGGTATTAAAACCGATAGTCGTGGACTCGTTTCTGTTAATGCCCACTACCAAACCAGTTGTGAACACATTTATGCTGTAGGTGATGTCATTGGTTATCCAAGTCTAGCTTCAGCAGCTTATGATCAAGGTCGTATTGCGGCTTTGGCAATCACAACGGGAAAATCAGAAACACACTTGATTGAAGATATTCCAACTGGGATCTACACCATTCCTGAAATTAGTTCTGTAGGTAAAACAGAGCAACAACTCACTGCAATGAAGATCCCTTATGAAGTGGGTCGTTCTCAGTTTAAACATCTGGCAAGAGCACAAATAGCTGGTATGAATGTGGGGAGTTTAAAAATTCTCTTCCACCGTGAAACCAAGCAAATTCTAGGTATTCACTGCTTCGGTGAACGTGCTGCAGAAATTATTCATATCGGCCAAGCGATTATGGAACAAAAAGGTGAAGGTAATACTATCGAATATTTCGTTAATACAACCTTCAACTATCCAACAATGGCAGAAGCCTATCGTGTTGCTGCACTTAATGGTTTAAACCGCTTATTTTAATGCGTTTTGTTTTTCTGCATAAAATGCGGTCATATGTTCACGGATTGTCTCTGCTAACTGCTCATAACGATTACGCAAAGGCGATCCGGGACGATAGACTAAGATAATAGAACGTGATGGATTTGGATCTGTACATTCTAAGTAACAAACTCCATCACGTTTTTGCTCTTGAGGTACTGATAAATCAGGTAATAGGGTTATTCCACTACCAGCAGCGACCATATTACGTAATGTCTCTAAACTCGTTGCTCTAAAATGAGTATCTTCTTTTGCGCCCGCTTGAAAGCAGAATCCTAACGCTTGATCCCGTAAACAGTGCCCATCTTCTAGCATCAATAAACGTTGTCCCGCTAAGTCGCCCATTGGCACAGACTCACGTTCATGCCACGGATGCCCTTCATAAATCGCTAATTTCATTGGCTCTTCAAATAAAGGGACTTCAATAAACGGCGCACTCTCTTTAACCATTGCTAAAATTGCACAATCAAGCTTTCCGCTATCTAATTGAGCTAATAAGCTATGAGTTTGTGCTTCATGAAGGTACATCTCTAACTTAGGGTAGTTTTTATGTAACTCAGGGATAATATGAGGCAACAAATAAGGACCGACAGTAGGGATCAGCCCAATATGTAAAGGCCCTGCCATACTTTCGCCTTGCAATGAAGCCATTTCTTGTAGCACTTTGACTTCACGTAGAACAGTTTTCGCTTGATCCACCAGCAACAAACCTTGTTGCGTAAACAGAACCTTACGGCTAGTTCGTTCAAGCAACATTACACCCAATTCATCTTCAAGCTTACGAATTTGACCACTTAATGTTGGCTGACTCACATGGCAAGAATCTGCCGCACGACGAAAATGTTTATGCTCAGCTAGAGCCACCAGATATTCCAAGTCACGGATATTCATTGCAGATCCCACATTTATTGCTGATAGTTAATGTCTATAGATAATATAGTAACTGATAAATTTTTCTATCAGTCGAATGTTATTCTGTCTCTCTTTTTTGATATTTTCTTAATAAATAAATCTAATTACTTCATATTCTAAAGAATTCAAGATGGGCATAGATATTATCGGCAATTCAAAATAAAAAAACAGGGCAATAAATACCCTGTTCTTATGGAATAACAGTAAGTTGTCTTAAATAAACTCTTTTTTTATTTATCCATACTGAGTGTTTCTTTTGCTTTTTCTATCGCACAAGCGACCTGTTTTTGAGAAACGCCCCCTTTTGCAAGACGTTTATCTAAACATGATTGAAGTGATAAAATATCGTACACATCAATCATGATTTTATCGTTAAACATCTGTAATTCAGAAAGAGGAAGCTCTTCAATTGCTTTACCTTGCTCAATGGCACAAACAACCACTTCACCCACAATATGGTGCGCTTCACGAAATGGCACACCTTTAGCAACAAGATAATCTGCCAGTTCAGTAGCATTAGCATAACCTTGTTTAGCGGCCTCTTCACAGCGAGAACGACGAATTTGAATGCCATCAAGAACTAATGTTGCCATATGCAAGCAATCAGACCATGTATCAATGGCATCAAATAACCCTTCTTTATCTTCTTGCATATCTTTATTGTAAGCTAAAGGCAGACCTTTTAAGGTCATCATCATGCCCGTTAATGCACTTTGAACTCGTCCACATTTTCCACGGATAAGCTCAAGTGCATCTGGATTTTTCTTTTGGGGCATTAATGATGAGCCTGAGGTCACTTTATCTGATAATTCAATAAAGCCCGCTTCTCCACTATTAAAGAAAATTAAATCTTCAGCAAAACGAGATAAATGCACCATCCCAATAGATGCGCAAGATAATAGCTCCAATACATGATCACGGTCAGATACACTGTCTAGACTATTGTTAGTTGCACTCGCAAAACCTAACCATCCCGCTAATTGTTCACGATCGATATCATAAGCTGTACCCGCTAATGCACCGCATCCCAACGGACTGATATCCAAACGTTTCAAAGCATCAGCTAAACGGCTTTCATCTCTAGCTAACATTTCATTGTAGGCCAAACACCAGTGTGCGAATGTTACTGGTTGAGCGCGTTGTAAATGGGTATAACCCGGCATCACCGCATTTTGATTTTGTTCTGCGGTAATAACTAAAGCTTTTTGTAGCTCAACAATCGCTTGGCGAAGATGAATGACCTCTTCTTTGCACCATAGTTTTAAGTCTGTTGCGACCTGATCATTACGGCTACGACCTGTATGTAATTTTTTACCTAAATCACCGACTTTGGCAATAAGCTTACTTTCAACCCAACTATGAATATCTTCTGCATCACTTTGTAAAATAGATTGTGGGTTTGCTGTTACTTCTTCTGATAATTCATTTAAAGCTTGCTCAAGTTGAGCTTGTTCATCTTGCGATAATACACCCACTGTGACTAACGCTTTAGACCAAGCTACTGAGCCAAAGATATCCTGTTGTGCCAGTCGAAAATCAAACCGCAGTGAATCATTGAATTGTTTAAACCGTTGATCAGCTTCCTGACTAAAACGTCCACCCCAGAGTGCCATAATCGCTTCCTGTATTTATTCTGTGTAATAAAAGAGAGTAAGAGTGATGCTTGTTAGCACCACTCTATTGCCTTACGTTATTTCTTGCTCAGTGCACGAATACGTGATGGCAGGGAATACAAACGGATAAAACCTTCAGCATGACTGTGATCGTAAACTTCATCTTCACCAAAGGTTGCAAATTCCTCAGAGTACAGGCTATTTTCTGATTTTTTCTGAATGGCATTCACATGGCCTTTATAAAGCTCTAAAACCACTTCGCCATTCACATCTTTTGCCAGCGATTCCGTAGCCGCTTGTAGTGAAGCACGGATTGGCGTAAACCAACGACCGTCATAGGCTACATACGACATCTCTAAACCGAGTTGTTGACGCCATTTAAACGCATCCCTATCAAGAACTAGTTGCTCAACACCACGCAGAGCAGCCATCATGATAGTGCCCCCTGGAGTTTCATAGCAGCCACGAGATTTCATTCCCACTAAACGGTTTTCAACAATATCAATACGCCCGATACCGTGCTTAACACCTAATGTATTTAATGTATCTAAACACTCAAAAGGTGATTGTGTTTTACCGTTTACCGCGACAACTTCACCCGCTTTAACTGTAACAGTGACTAATTCTGGTGTTTCTGGTGCTTTCTTAGGATCGACAGTCCATGCCCAACAATCTTCATTTGATGCATTCCATGGGCTTTCTAATACACCACCTTCCGTTGAGATATGCCATGCGTTTTCATCGCGGCTATAAATTTTCTCAAGTGTAGCCGTAGTGGGAATATTACGGACTTTCAGATAATCCAGCAGTGCTTCACGAGAACGTAAATCCCACTCTCTCCAAGGCGCGACAACTTTTAGTTGCGGAGCAAGAGCTGCATAGGTGCTTTCAAAACGAACCTGATCGTTACCTTTACCAGTTGCGCCATGAGCAACAGCATCAGCACCTAATTTTAATGCCAATTCTACCTGAGCTTTAGCAATAACTGGACGTGCCATTGAAGTACCTAATAAATAGCTACCTTCATATAAAGCACCGGTTTTTAACACAGGATAAACATAGTCTTTGATAAACTCTTCACGTAAATCAACGACGTAACACTCAGATGCTCCTGACGCTAACGCTTTCTGTTCTACGCCAACTAAATCATCACGGCTTTGCCCAACATCAGCAACAAAAGCAACAACTTCACAGTTATCGTAATGCTCTTTTAACCAAGGAATGATCGCCGAAGTATCTAATCCGCCTGAGTACGCTAGTACGATTTTCTTAATACCTTTAGTCATAGTGATAACCTTCAATTCCTAATTTGTTTAAATTCAGCCAACTATCAAATAGTGATAAGATTTATAGAGTCATTTTTAAGCTAAAATACGGGTGCCTACTGCAACACCATTAAACAGTGCGGTTAGTTTTTCAGCATGGCGCCAACTGGCAATTTCAACGGGTCTACCAAGTGTTTTAGCCGCTTCTAACGCTGCATTTACTTTCACAATCATGCCGTCAGTGATAATGCCTTGGTCAATTAATGTCTGTGCTTTTTCGGCTGACATCTCTGCTATCTTTTGACCTTTACCATCTAAAATGCCACTAACATCTGAAAGCAACACTAAATCAGCACCCAATGTTTCTGCGATAGCGGTTGCAGCTTGGTCTGCATTGACATTCATCAGCTCACCTTTCTCAGTCATACCGATAGAGCTGATAATAGGTAGATAGCCTGCCCCCAGTAATAAATTAAGTAAATCAGGAGAGCCGGGAGTTGCATTTCCTACATGGCCTAACTCTTCATTAATTTGAGTGACTTTTGCTAATTGCCCATCACCCAAAGAAAGCCCCACCCCATTAAGCCCAAACTGAGTTGCCCACGATAACAAGGTCTTATTGGCACTTCCGGCCAATGCTCCTGTGATGATATCTATCTGATCAGCGGGTGTAACACGCAGGCCTTGCTTTTTCACGACAGGTAATTGCAATTTACCCATCAATTCATCCACCAAACAGCCACCACCATGTACGATGACCAAAGGGCGAGAGTGTGTTGAACGATATTGTTGTAATGCGGTGAAAAAACGTGTTAGCGCTTCTTCGTTATCAAGGAGTACACCACCCAGTTTGATAATTAATGGTTCCATGAAACTTCCCTACTCATTATTTAAATAAGTGATTCGGTTTCAGCGAAACCAAACCGAATATTCATACATTGCACCGCCTGCGCTGCGGCCCCTTTTAACAAGTTATCTTCAACACCTACCACAATCAGATGTTCACCTTGTTGAGCAAACCCGATATCACAAAATGCAGTTCCTACCACGGCTTTTAATGCAGGTAATCCTTTGTCATAAACACGCACTAATGGCTTGTCTTGATAAGCTTCATCAAAGACTTGTCTGATTTTCTCTTGCGTCACGCCTGCTTTTAATTTACAGGTGATAGTGGCTAAGATCCCTCTGGCAAAATTGCCTAAGTGAGGGGTGAAAATCACATCAATGCCCAGATGTGTTGCAATCTCAGGTTGATGACGATGAGTAAACACACCATAAGGTTGCAAACTCACTTCACAAAAACTGCTGGTTAAAGAGGCTTTTCTACCCGCACCACTTACACCGCTGGTGGCATTAATGACTGGCCATTGCGCGGTATCTAACAGTCCCGCTTCCACTAAGGGTTTTAATGACAACTGAGATACCGTTGGATAACACCCTGGCACAGCAATTAATTGCGCCTGACTGATAATGTCAGCATTCCATTCAGCTAATCCATAAACTGCCTGTGATAACCAATCTGTATTCTTATGCTCGAATCCATAGTATTGTTGATAAAAATGCTTGTTTTGTACTCGATAGGCACCCGATAAGTCGAACACCACACAACCTTGCTCTAAAAAAATCGGGGCAATATCATGGCTGACCTCATGGGCTGTTGCTAAAAAAACGATATCAATATTTTCAGCCGCTTTAACAACATCAACCATTGGCTCTAAAGGGAGATCTACTAAGCCACGATATTGAGGATGAAGTTCAGAAAAGCGCTTTCCTGCATCTGCACTTTGAGCTGATACCATCAGTCTGCTCAAATTCACATGAGGATGCTGCTGAAGATAGGCGGCTAATTCAGCGCCAGTGTAACCACTTGCTCCTACAATCAGAGTATTTAACATGTCATTCTTACCTTGTACTATGAACACAAACCGATTAATGTATTTTTATTCAAAAAAAGTGCATGAATATTGATACTATTATGAAGAAAGGCTGTCAACAGTGAATATTAAATTACCTACATTTATTGAGATTTATCGTCAATTAATTGCAACGCCCTCTATCAGTGCTACAGATGCTAAGAACGATCAAAGCAACGAATCGCTGATTAATTTGCTTGCTAATTGGTTGGAAACATTAGGTTTTTCAATTGAAATTCAACCTGTACCTGAAACTCGAGGAAAATTTAACCTTTTAGCAACATTAGGAACAGGAAAAGGCGGGTTATTACTCTGTGGTCATACTGACACGGTGCCATTTGATGAAGGTCGTTGGACACAAGATCCTTTTACACTGACAGAAAAAGAAAATAAGTTATATGGCTTAGGCACCGCAGATATGAAAGGCTTTTTTGCTTTTATTCTTGATGCATTACGAGATGTAGATACTAAGACGTTAACTCACCCTCTTTATATTCTCGCCACGGCAGATGAAGAAACCTCTATGGCAGGTGCACGTTATTTTGCCGCCAATACAACAATCCGCCCTGATTTTGCCATTATTGGCGAACCAACATCCCTAAAGCCGATTCGTGCTCATAAAGGGCATTTATCAAATGCAATACGCATTACAGGGCAATCAGGACATTCTAGCGATCCAGAAAAAGGGGTGAATGCGATTGAGCTAATGCATGAATCCATTACTCACCTTAGTACACTGCGCGATACGCTAAAAACACGCTATAACAACCCTGCATTTGTTATCCCTTATCCGACCATGAACTTTGGTTATATTAATGGTGGTGATGCAGCAAATCGGATTTGTGCTTGCTGTGAATTACATATGGATATTCGCCCATTGCCTGGGCTTACATTGCAAGATTTAGATGATTTACTACACGAAACATTAGCGCCCGTAAAAGCACGTTGGCCGGGGCGCTTAAATGTTGAAGCACTACATGATCCTATTCCCGGTTATGAGTGCCCGACCGATCATAAAATGGTTGCAGTCATTGAAAAGTTATTAGGTGAGAAAGCACAAACGGTGAACTACTGTACTGAAGCGCCATTTATTCAAGATCTCTGCCCTACCTTAGTATTAGGCCCAGGTTCAATTGAACAAGCCCACCAGCCTGATGAATTTATTGATATGGCATTTATTGAGCCAACTCGTAAATTGATGGGGCAATTAATTGAAAACTTCTGTTTAACAGAAAAAGCGCAATAATAAAAAACCCTATCGGCTTAATGTTGATAGGGTTTTTATCTTCAATTAATACTCTAAATAATTCGAGTTACGGGTAGGCGATTAGCGTAACCAATTAGTTTTGGCTAGTTGAACAATTTCATCACCTCGACCATTAATAATCGCTTTCATCATATACAAGCTAAAACCTTTTGCCTGTTCAAACTTAATTTCAGGAGGCATAGAAAGCTCTTGTTTTGCAGTTACCACATCCACAATCACGGGGCCATCATGTTCAAAAGCCTCTTTCAGTGCCTTATCCAGATCTTCACCTTTTTCAACGCGAATACCTTTGATACCAGATGCATTAGCAATGGCAGCAAAATCAGGGTTATGCAAATCTGTGCCATCAGTTAAATAACCACCGGCTTTCATCTCCATCGCCACAAAACCTAATACGCTGTTATTAAAAATAATCACTTTCACTGGCAAATTCATTTGCGCTAACGAGATAAAATCGCCCATTAACATGGTGAATCCACCATCACCACACATTGCAACAACTTGGCGTTTTCTATCTAATGCTTGTGCACCAATAGCTTGAGCCATTGCATTTGCCATAGAGCCATGATTAAACGAGCCCAGCAAACGGCGTTTTCCATTCATTCCTACATAACGAGCCGCCCACACTGTTGGTGTTCCGACATCACAGGTAAAAATGGCATCATCATTTGCCAACTCACTCAATTTGCGTGCTAGATATTGTGGATGAATAAGTTCTCGTTCACTTGGTTGTGCAAGTGCATCCAAATCTTGTCGTGCTTTTGCGTAATGTTTCAATGAGGCATCAAGGTGAGAGGTATCTGTTTTCTCTTTTAAACGAGGCTGTATCGCATTTAGCGTTGCTTTAATATCACCAATCATTGCCATATCGACATGACAATGTGAACCGAGGCTATTTGGATTAATATCGATTTGAATAATATTGGCTTTTGATGGATAAAACGCACGATAAGGAAATTGTGTTCCTAATAGCACCAGTGTATCTGCATTTTCCATCGCATGGTAACCTGATGAAAAACCAATTAATCCTGTCATGCCTACACTGTACGGATTTTTCCATTCAATGTGCTCTTTGCCTCGTAATGCATGTACAACAGGTGCTTTTAAAGTTTGAGCCAATTTAATCACTTCATCGTGTGCCTGAGCGCACCCTGCACCACACATTAAAGTAATATTTTTTGCGTTATTCAGTGCATCAGATAATTTTTCGATTTCAAAACGATTAGGCATAACCAATGGAAACTGCAACGGATACCAATTTTCATGTGCATCTTCTGGAGCTGGTTTTAGCGCAACATCCCCCGGTAAAACGACAACCGCTACCCCTTTTTTCAAAATCGCGGTTCGCATGGCGATAGCAAGAATTTGCGGGATCTGCTCTGGGTTTGAGACTAATTCACAATAATGACTGCATTCACGGAAAAGCTCTTGAGGATGAGTTTCCTGAAAGTAATTGCTACCAATTTCAGCAGAAGGAATATGCGCAGCAATGGCTAGCACAGGAACATGATTACGATGGCAATCAAAAAGTCCATTGATAAGATGTAAATTTCCCGGTCCACAAGAGCCCGCACAAACCGCCAATTCTCCATTGACTGCGGCTTCTGCGCCTGCAGCAAATGCGGCCACTTCTTCATGGCGGGTTCCCATCCACTCAATCGTTCCCATCTTTCGCAAGCTATCACTTAATCCATTGAGAGAATCGCCTGTCACGCCCCAAATACGTTTTACACCTGCATTATGGAGTACTTTAGCAATATAGGTTGCAACTGTTTGCTTACTCATGGTGATGTCTTTCCTCAGTTTTGGGTGAATTGTATCTCTGTGAGCTAAGCCTATTTCCTTGTGTTTTTTGATCTCTTTCCTTCACTTACTTACAGAGAAATTTGTTTCATTAACTCAAATATAAAGAATAACACCAATCACTATAATGTCACTGTCGTGATAAAGTTAGCATCGGTAAAAAATGTAAAAATAAAATATCACTTCCAAATACATTCATTAAATTTATAATAATCGCATTAAATAAGAATATATCTCATTAATAACGTATTATTATTTACTAAATAATGGACAAAAGTTATCTATAGGATTATTTTAATAATTAAAATAATTTTTAATTATTATTTTTCACATCACATCTTTATTAACAATTAAGCTGACTCATTTCAGCCTTACCCACTGTCTTTATTAAAAAATTTAACTTTCTTCTATTTGTTAATAAATTTATCACCATTGTATTATTTCATACCCCATGAAAAAGAGGTATGAAGTAAACATGACATTGGTCACGCTACCTTTTGCTTTTTGTCCTCTAAAATAAAGCCTGATTATTTTTCGACGGAGATTAACGGATGGACAAAAGTAGAAGTCCGATAAAGGTTTTCTTTATTAGTATTCTGGCAGTCCTTTTCTTAATTTTTATTTCACAATACGTGATTGGTAAAAAAGAAATTAAGATTGGCATTGCAGTAATACCTATTCTACCAATGCTCTTTGCTGTCATTATTGGTATGTGTATATCTGCTGGATTTACCCGTAAAAAAATTAAAGTATGGGGTAAATTATTTACAGAAAAAGAAGAAGGCTTCTGCGGTAAAATGGTAGGTTTTAGCCTACTTATTTTAGGTACGCAATATGCAGGAATGATTGTTCCTAATATTAAAATGATTTTAAGTGTCGGTGTTCCTTTATTTATTCAAGAACTCGGAAACTTATTACCTGTATTAATTGCAGTTCCATTAGCAATTAAATTTGGATTTGGTCGTCGTGCAATTGGTGCTTGTTCATCTATTAGCCGTGAACCTTCTATTGCTGTAATTCAAGGTAAGTTCGGTACAGGCTCACAAGAATATATTGGTGTATTAGCCATCTATTTATGTGGTTCTGTTATTGGTACTTTGTGGTTTAGTGTATTAGGTAGTATTGCTCCATTAACAGGATTACACCCACTTGCACTTGCTGCAGGCTCTGGCGTGGGTTCTGGTTCAATGTTAAGTGCTGCATCAGGTGCGTTAATTAATGGTCTTGATGAAGCATTAGCACAGCAAGTATTAAGTGTTGCCGCCGCATCTAACTTATTATCATCAGCACTTGGCGCACTGTCATTAACCTATTTAGGTTTACCTCTTTCAGAAAAAATTTATAAAATTTTCACCAGAGGCAAAACTGCATGAAAAATATAATTATTGATATGAAATTTGTATTCGTTGCTATTTTACTGGCAATGTTTACTCAGACGTTAACATCAGGGATCGCTCTTTATGCAATGTGGGATAGCTTTATTGCTATGTCATTAGTGGTATTTATTTCACTCGTTGCAAAACATTATTTACCTTCATCTTTACCAACATTTGCTTATGCAACAATTATTGGGATACTTATTTGTTTACCCGAAACACCAGTAAGAGATTTCTTTATTAGTTCTATTGGTAAAGTCTCTTTCTTATCTTGTTGTGTTCCTTTATTAGCATTTGCTGGTTTATCTGTTGGTGGTCAATTAGAAGAACTTAAGAAAATGTCATGGAAAGTTATTCTTATTTTCATGATTGTTTCAACATGTTGTTTCTTTGGAGCATCAATCGTCGCGCAAATTGGATTTACTATCCAGGGAGTTATCTAATGAATAATATTTATAATGTCAGTGAAAAACTCTTTCAATTAAATGACTTTAGTAAAAAAACACGACAAGACTTGCACAAAATACCTGAGTTATCAGGTGAAGAATATAAGACATCAAAGTATTGCCGTGAATTAATGGAAAGTTTTGGTTATCAAATTAGAACTTTTGATGGATATACCGGTTTTACTGCTGACTTAATTGTTAATGCTGAATTTCCATTAATTGCCATCCGTGCTGATATGGATGGATTAGAAATGCCAGACTTAACTAATAATGAACATAGCTCAATTCACCAAGGCTGTGCGCATAACTGTGGTCACGATACTCATATGACCATGGCATTAACCAGTGCAAAATATCTTGCCGAAAATAAAGAAGAGATGAGTGCGAACGTCCGCTTTATTTTCCAAATGGCTGAAGAAGATATGCGTGTTCCTGGTGCTGAAAAAATGGTTGAAATGGGTTGCATGGAAGGCGTTGATGAAACCTACGCACTTCATAATGATGCAGCTATTGAAACTGGTTGTGTACGCTTTAATGATGGCGTGATGTCATCTTATGGCTCAGCATGGACATTAGATGTTTATGGCGTTTCTGCACATGGTTCAACACCACACAAAGGTTTAGATGCCATTCGTGAAGCGACTCGCTTAATTGATTATATGGATTATGTTGTTGCGAAAAAAACAGATCCATTTAGCCCTGCAGTCTTTGGTTGTGGCATGATCAATGGGGGAACTATCCCTAACGCATTAGCTGACCACGTTCAAGCTCGCGGTACTATCCGTTCTATGGATGAAAATACTGACCAAGTACTGAAAGCAAGTTTTGATGAAATTGTGGCTCGTAGTACAGCTGGTGGATTTAAAACCACATTAAGTTATAGCGGATATCCTGCTGTTGTGAATCATCCAACTGCGCATCAGCGTTTATTAGATGCAATGCGTAAATTCTTACCTGAAGAGAATATTGAATCGAACGGTAAGCCAATGACAGGCAGTGAAGACTTTAGCTATATGGTTAACGCGACTAAAGGCAAAGTCGGAGCCATGTTCTTCTTAGGAAGTGGTAACCAAGCGAAAGGAATTAATAATTACCTTCACGCAAATCCTTATTTTGTCGATGATGATTGTTTATTAGTTGGTGCTCAGATTTTTGTTAACATTCTGACCCGCTAATCTTTTATTATTCTGCCCAAAGCCCGTTATTGCCCCGCAAAACGGGCTTTTTTCTATTCTGATCTGATGTCTATTCTGCAACGCTATTATTGATATTTACAGAGCGTAAATCAGGTAATTCTTGGTAGACCTCTTTACTATGCCATTGGCTTTCCCACTGCTCTGGCATCTGAATAATATTTTTATCAATATGAGGAGCATAAAGAGAAATAAACTCATGCATATAATCTTTCATATGCGTATGTTTACTGACACAGATATGGGTATAACTCGGTTGTACAAGATGATCGATGTTTATACATTTTAATGCACCACTATCTTCCGTTTCATCATAAGAAGCCGTTGCAATAACACCAATACCTAAATGACGCTTAACGTAATATTTAATAATCTCTGTATCCGTTGCCGTTAATGCTACTTTGGGCTTAAGATTATTTTTATAAAATACCTTGTCTAACTTCGATCCCCGAGTAAAACCAAAAACATAAGTAATTAATGGATACTCAGCCATTTGTTCAATAGTGACTTGTTCATCATCTTGTAATTCAGCAAGAGGATGGTCATAAGGAACGAGTAAACTACGTGTCCAGCGATAACAAGGCAGAGTAATTAAATCTTTATACAAGTGCATAGACTCTGTTGCTATAGCAAAATCCACATCACCATTTTTGACCATTTCCGCTAATTGAGCTGGTGCTCCTTGATGAAAATGCAAGGAAATATTAGGGTAATAACGCCGAAAATGGTCAATAACATTGGGCAATGAATAGCGAATTTGGGTATGTGTTGTCGCAATATGCAAATCAACTTTTTTATTACGATCTTCTTCAGCCACAATGCTTTTAATTCGATCAACTTGCCCGAGAATATCGCAGGCAATTTTATGCACTTCTTTACCCATTGGGCTTAATGCCAATAAATTATTATTTTTACGGACAAACAGAGACACACTGAGCTCATCTTCTAATATTTTGAGTTGTTTACTAATTGTGGGTTGAGAGGTGTAGAGTTTTTCAGCCGCATTAGTAATGTTGAAATTATTTTTTACGACTTCAACAAAGCTTTTCAGTTGATTAATGTTCATAGAGGTACCTGGGTTAATCTGCACAAATGCGCGGTTAATTATTAATTTTATAAATTTTTATTCTAAATATGAGTAATAGATAAACTATCTTTAATATCTCTATCGTGATATCTCGTCATACTATCTTGATTTAATCTTATAATAAGAATAGCGAGATCTATTCTATTATCCACACATTCACTTTAACTATTCGAAAGAATAATAAAGCAAAATAAGGTGTTATTATTTTCTACTTATCTATCAACCTTTGTATTATGCACAATACTCATACAAATGCGTTAGCCTGAATCAAAAAAACAATAAACCAGCCTAACATCATGTTATTAAAATAGAATTTTAATTTTTACTTCACGATTTTATTGCAAATACTTTCCCTTTACTTAAGCTAAATTTACAATCACTAACACCATAAATTTTACAGAAAAGCAGAATTACGTTATGATAACGATCACATTTTAATACTTAGAGGCTATGTTTTGTTATATCAAAACAACAAAGAAAACTTCCTATTACCTTATTCAATCTCATCTATACTTAATAAATATTCTCTTATCTATTAACTTAATATCACTATTTAATTTTGGTAGAAGTAAGCTGTTTTTTAGTGAATTTTTATCACTCACTCTTCTCGCTAACAAATAGTCACTTCATTTCTTTTAATTAATTGAATAACAAGAAATTACGAATACCTTAATAAAGGTCACTTAATATGAAAATGAAGAAAAAAAGAAATAAACCACTACAAATCAATGATATAACCATTATTGATGATAGTAAGCTCAAAAAAGCCATTACTGCTGCCGCATTAGGTAATGCCATGGAATGGTTCGATTTTGGTGTTTATGGCTTCCTCGCTTACGTTTTAGGTCAAGTCTTCTTCCCTGGAGCATCACCTGGCGTACAGATGATTGCGGCTCTTGCCACTTTCTCTGTACCTTTCTTGATAAGACCATTAGGGGGTGTTGTTTTTGGAATGCTAGGGGATAAATTCGGTCGGCAGAAAGTGTTATCTGTCACCATCATTATTATGGCACTCAGTACGTTTGCCATCGGTCTTATCCCTGCATATGAAACCATCGGTATTTGGGCACCAGTCTTATTATTACTTGCCAAGCTAGCACAAGGTTTCTCTATTGGTGGTGAATATTCAGGAGCAGCAATTTTCGTTGCTGAATACTCACCAGATCGTAAACGTGGATTTATGGGAAGCTGGTTAGATTTCGGTTCCATCGCCGGCTTTGTCATGGGTGCGGGTGTTGTTGTACTTATCTCAACTATTTTGGGTGAAACCGCATTTCATGAATGGGGATGGCGTATTCCGTTCTTCTTAGCATTACCGTTAGGTCTTATTGGCTTATATTTACGTCATGCTTTAGAAGAAACACCTGCATTCCAACAACACGTTGATGCAATGAATAGCGACGACCGAAAATCTATTCAAGATCCACCTCGTGTTTCATTACGTGAAATCGCATCAAAATATTGGAAAAGTTTAACCGTATGTGTAGGTTTAGTGATTGCCACTAATGTCACCTACTATATGTTATTAACCTATATGCCGAGTTATTTATCTCATAACCTAAATTATTCGGCAGATCACGGTGTACTGATCATCATCGCGATTATGATAGGTATGTTGTTCGTACAACCTGTAATTGGGTTATTGAGTGACAAAATTGGCCGTAAACCCTTTGTTATTGGCGGTAGTATTGGCTTATTTGTCCTTGCTTACCCTGCGTTTATGATGATTAACAGTGATGAAATCGGTTTGATTTTCTTAGGATTATTAATTCTTGCGGTTTTACTTAACTGTTTTACAGGAGTAATGGCATCCATTTTACCTGCCATATTCCCGACCCATATTCGTTATAGTGCATTAGCAATCGCATTTAATATCTCAGTATTAATTGCGGGTGCAACACCAACAGCTGCTGCATGGTTAGTTGAAGCGACCGGTGATTTATATATGCCTGCTTATTATCTGATGATTGTTGCCGTTGTCGGTTTGATCACAGGGATTAAAATGATTGAAACTGCCAACAAACCGTTACGTGGAGCAACACCGGCAGCATCTGATAAATCAGAAGCTAAAGAAATTTTATCAGAGCACTATGATAGTATCGAACACCGTGTTGAAGATATCGAAGCGGAAATTGAAGCATTGCAGAAAAAACGCCAAGCCCTTATCGATCAACATCCTAAGTTAGATTAAGAGAGGTTACATGCACCCGTCCCCTGTTCATTTAGTTTGGTTTCGTAATGATTTAAGAGTGATGGATAACAAAGCACTCTTTAATGCTTGCCAAGATAAACACGCACAGGTGCATGCCCTTTTCACTATTACGCCTGAACAATGGAAAGCTCATCATATGGCTTTGTCATGTCAGGCATTTATTCATGATGCATTACTTAATCTTTCGATATCGCTGGCAAAACTTAATATTCCACTAACATTAGTGATTAGTGACACTTATTCAAATGCCGCCAATGAAGTCGCACACTATTGTCAACAACATCAAGTTACCGCGCTTTTTTTCAATCACCAATATGCCCTTAATGAGCAACGCCGTGATAAAAAAGTCACAGAATTACTAGAGAACAAGACAACCGTTTATGCCTATCATGACAATGTGTTTATTCCACCGGGTAATGTAGTCACCCAACAAGGAGAGATGTATAAGGTTTTTACTCCCTTTAGAAATGCATTCTTGCGGCTCTTTTTTTCACAAGATAACGCTTCGTTACCTATTCCAGAGATCAGAACACATCAAAAAGCGGTATCACCTTTAAAAGCCCCGTTGTTTTCACTTGAAAATATAAGCTCACCCTCTTTTATCGCCACTGAAGAAGAAGCACTTAAACGTTTAAAACAATTCTGTTATGAAAGCGCCCCACATTATACAAAATGGCGGGACATTCCTGCAGTAGATGGCACAAGTCGATTATCCCCTTATCTTTCGATTGGATTATTGTCTATTCGCCAATGTTTTAATCGCCTATACCAAACAGAGCCTGATTTTTTAGAAAACAGTGCATCAGGTGCTTTTGTGTGGTTTAACGAATTGGTTTGGCGAGAGTTTTATCAACACTTAATTGTGGCTAATCCCCATTTATGCAAACACATTGCCTTTCAGCTTTGGACAGAAAAAATTAATTGGCGCAATGATAAAGAGGAATTTAATGCTTGGGCACAGGGTTTAACTGGATTTCCTATTATTGATGCTGCCATGAGACAACTTAATCAGACTGGTTGGATGCATAACCGTTTACGTATGCTCACAGCAAGTTTTCTTATCAAAGATTTGTTAATTGATTGGCGTTGGGGTGAACGTTATTTTATGTCACAACTTATTGATGGCGATTTCGCATCAAATAATGGTGGCTGGCAATGGGCCGCGTCCACAGGAACCGATGCAGTACCTTATTTTCGAATATTCAATCCCACAACCCAAGGCCGTAAGTTTGATCCCGATGGCGAATTTATCCGTCATTGGCTTCCGGAGCTAGCCAATGTGCCTAGTCGGTATATTCACACACCTCATGAGTGGGCAGCAAAAACCAATAATCCTCTTGATTACCCATTACCCATAGTTGATCACGCCAAAGCACGAATAAGAGCGATTGAGTCTTATGAAGAGGCAAAAAAAGGGTAAGATAGTAAAACTTTATTTATTGATAATTGGCTCAATCTTGTGAAAACACCCCAAATTTCTGTCATCGTTCCTATGTTTAATGAAGCGTCTCGTATTACGAGATTATTGGATAGTGTGATCACTCAAACTTTCACCGATATTGAAGTCATTATTATTAATGATGGTTCGACAGATAATAGTGCTGAAATCGCAACGTCTTATTGTCAAAAAGATGCACGTGTAAAGATTCATCATCAAACTAATCAGGGATTATCTAGCGCAAGAAACACAGGTTTAAAATATGCCCAAGGCGAATGGATAGTTTTTTTTGATAGTGATGATTTTATCAAGCCTGAATTACTTGCACATTGGTATCAACTAGCCGTTACGCAACACGTTGATGTGTTAATTGGCAATGGCGAACGATTCAATCCAAGTGATCTTAAAAAGCACCAAAGACCAATCCATCAACGACAACCTTATCAAAAAGTCATCAAAGGCAGTGAGTGGATCATTTATGCCGTCACTCAACATCAATGGCCACATTTCGTTTGGTTGCAATTAATCCGGCATGACTTAATAAAAAAATACCAACTTCGATTTATTGAGGGGCTTTATCATGAAGATATTCTGTGGACAACACAATTAGCACTTGCTGCAGAGAGAATAGGTTTTGATAACCAACCTCTCTATTATTACTGTGCTAATCCTGACTCTATTACACGTAAACCCGATCCACAAAAAGAAGCCAAACGAACACAAAGTTATTTGCAGATAATCTTACAACTATTAAAAGAAGCCGATAAACAATCTGATCAGTTATTAGCAAAAGCACTCCGCCAACAGGCCATTCGTGAGTTAGGCAGTTTTTTTATTCTTTTTCGTAAATGTTGTGATGCAAAAAATCAAAAAATAATCGCAAAACAATTTTCTAGTTGCGCTTTATTTTCCTCTCTCAATAAAGGAGTAACTGATTGGCATCAACGCTGGTTTATTTTTCGTGTTAACTGCATTTTATTTATCACATCTTTAAAATAAATAAGCATAAAAAAAACAGCGCCTAATTAAGCGCTGTTTTTAATTTTTAACTCGTGAAGTACTAACCAGTATTACGCATACCTGCCGCAATACCAGCGATTGTAACCATTAGCGCTTGTTCAATTCGAGGATCAGACTCGCTATGAGTACGAGAGCGCTGCAATAATTCAGCCTGAAGTACGTTTAATGGATCGGTATACACATTACGTAGTGCAATAGATTCTGCAACCCATGGTAAATCAGCCATTAAGTGCTCATCTTTTGAAATTGCCAAGACACTCTTTATATCATCGGAAAGTTGTTGGCGTAATTTCGCTCCTAATGGCCATAAACGCTCCTCAACTAAACGTTGATCATAATATTCTGCTAACCATAAATCCGCTTTGGCATACACCATTTCCAACATAGCAATACGTGTATTGAAGAACGGCCAGTTTTCACACATATCGTCTAATACCGCTTGTTTTCCGCTATCAATTTCATGCTGTAATGCAGCACCAGCACCTAGCCAAGCAGGTAACATTAAGCGATTTTGTGTCCATGCGAAGATCCACGGGATAGCACGCAAAGTTTCAACACCACCCGTTGGGCGACGTTTGGCAGGACGTGAACCAAGAGGTAATTTTCCTAATTCCCCTTCAGGGGTTGCCGCCCTAAAGTAAGGCACAAAATCTTCTTGTCCTCGAACATAGTCACGATACATTGCACAAGAAACGTCAGACAATGAATCCATCACTTCAATCCAAGGAGCTTTAGGCTCTGGAGGTGGCAATAAATTTGCTTCTAAAATCGCACCAGCATAGTGAGCAAGGCTACTGATTGTCACTTGTGGCAAACCAAACTTAAAGCGGATCATTTCACCTTGCTCAGTTACACGTAGGCCACCTTTCAGGCTTCCCGGTGGTTGAGAAAGTAATGCCGCATGAGCTGGCGCACCGCCACGACCAATAGTACCGCCCCGTCCATGGAATAACGTTAATGTCACGCCTGATTTTTCACAGAGTTTGATCAACGAATCTTGAGCTCGATATTGTGCCCATGACGCAGCCATCACACCGGCATCTTTTGCAGAGTCTGAATAGCCAATCATCACCATTTGCTTGTCATCAATTAAATCGCGATACCATGGAATATCAAACAAACGCGTCATCACGCTTTCAGCGTTATTTAAGTCTTCAAGTGTTTCAAATAACGGCGCAACAGGTAAGCGAATATCCGCACCCGCTTCTTTTAATAAAAGTTTTACTGCTAATACATCAGAAGGCACTTTTGCCATTGAGATGACATAAGAAGCGATAGAATCTTTTGGTGATTGTGCAATAACACGGCAAGTCTCAAAGACTTCTTGTGTTGGGGCGCTAGGTTGCCAATTTGTAGGAATAAGAGGACGCTTAGAGTTTAATTCTTCCAGTAAGAATGTTTGTTTTTGCTCTTCCGACCAAGCTGCATAATCCCCCAACTCTAAATATTGTGTTAATTCAGAGAGCGCTTCTGTGTGATTGGTACTTTCTTGACGAATATCCAGTTTAACCAGTTGTAAGCCAAAACAACGGATACGACGTAATGTATCTAATAGTTGCCCATTAGCAATAATACGCATACCGCACTGAGTCAGCGATTGATAACACGCATATAGCGGTTCCCAAAGCTCTGCATTATCAATTAATAACCCTTCAGGTGGCAGAGATTGTTGGCCTTTAATGCGTTGTTCTAAATAATCGCGGGTTACTTGTAAGCGAGTACGTAACTGTTTAGCAATTTCACGATAAGGCTCTGCAACTTCAGCACCACCCGCCAATTCACGTAGTTCAGGTGTACTTTCTGTCATCGAAAGTTCTGAAACAAGGACTTGGATATCATTTAAGAATAAATCAGCGGCTTTCCAACGGCTTAATAGTAAAGCGTGGCGTGTGATCTCAGCTGTCACATTTGGGTTACCATCACGATCTCCCCCCATCCATGATGTAAAACGAATAGGTGAGGCTTCTACAGGTAAGTTGTAGTCTATCGATTCTTTAAGTTGTTCATTAAATTCACGTAGGAAAGCGGGAACCCCTTCCCATAAGCTATTTTCAACAACAGCAAAACCCCATTTTGCTTCATCAATTGGCGTTGGACGAATTTTTCTAATTTCATCTGTGTGCCATGATTGAGCAACTAACTGGCGTAAGCGACGCATAATATTCGTGCGTTCATAATCGGCTAAATCATCATGATCGAGTTGAGATAAACAAGTATTAACTTCAACCAGCTTATGGATCAGTGTACGACGTGCAATTTCGGTTGGATGCGCCGTTAATACCAGCTCAATAGAGATTTGTTCTACGGCTTCTTTTAATTGTGCATCCGTAAAATTCTTATCTTTCAGTCGAGAGATTAATTTTGCCAATGCCACCGGATTACTCGCAGCTTCACCATGAGGTGAAATGCTATGGTATTGTTCGGCTACATTCGTCAGGTTCAAGAATTGATTGAATGCTCTAGCAACAGGTAATAATTCATCATTAGAGAGATTCTGTAACGTGAGTAGCAGCTTTTGTCGCTGCACTTCATTACCTGCTCGTGATGATTTAGATAGTTTTCGAATAGATTCAACCTTATCTAAAATTTCTTCACCAAGTGCTTCTTTTATCGTATCTCCAAGTAGCTTGCCAAGCATACTGACATTGCTACGCATAGCAGAATATTGTTGATTCATGAGACTCCTGACCTTGTCTTTGTGGCGGTAACAACATGCATCTTCCTATCAGAAAAGTCATGTCCTCCCAGTTGTGTAATTAACTTTCATTTCTAATGTGACTTTATTTTGATTTTTGTGATAAGCCACACTGCTTTTTTTACTTAGCCTACTATTCATATCAGAAAATAATCGTTTTGGGGGATTTTTCTGAAATTTAATTACGACTTTAGTCTTATAAGAATGGCTAATATTCGTGTTGTTTTAGCTCAATTTTGCCAAGAATAAGGACATTTTTTCGTTTCTTATCTACTAAGAAGAGTTTTTTACTAGAAAGGAGGGAATATGTGAAAATTTATCTGGCGAAAAATTTAGATGATTTTTTTTAATATTGATAATTTGTCTGGTCTATTTTTACTTTTTAGCCTACTTCTCTGATGTGTTATAACCAATAGCGCTATCTCATACCTTATTTTTCTTATCTTTTTTTACTCACTCTGTCAGATTAAGATTTTTATTATCAAATAGGTTTAACGCTTTATTTTATTTTTTCTTTACATTTATTATCACTCAAACAAACCCAATTTTGTTTAAAAAAATCAAATTCAACATCCATAACATTAAAAATGCTCAAATCGCACTATTACTATTTTGGTTATCAGACAGGGGAAGCCAATGAAAAATGAATTAATTAATGCACTTTCTATTATTAAATCTAAAAAATGGGTCGATTTAACACACAGTTTTGATAAAGATTCGCCTCATTTTTTTATGTTTGATCCCGCGCAGTTTAAAACCCTTTTTGATTATCAAGATGGCTTTTTTGCGCAGCAATTTACATTTCCAGGTCAATACGGTACGCATATTGATGCACCTTGCCATTTTGTTCCTAATACTCGCTATCTGCATGAATTAGAACTGAAAGAATTGGTACTCCCATTGATTGTTATTGACCAATCAGAGCGTGCAAAATTGGACGCTAATTTCTCATTTTCAAAAAATGATATTCTTGAATTTGAAAAACAGCACGGTGAAATTGAAGCGGGTACTTTTGTCGCATTACGTACTGATTGGAGCAAGCGCTGGCCTTCACAAGAGGCGATGGATAACAAAGATGCTGAAGGAAAAAATCAAATTCCGGGTTGGGGGATTGATGCTCTCAAATTCTTATTTGAAGAACGAAAAATAAAAGCCATTGGTCATGAAACATTTGATACAGATCCAGCAAAAGAATTCCATAAAAACAATGCGTTATTAGGTGAGTATTACGTATTGGAACAGGATACTTATCAAATTGAATTAATGACTAATTTAGATCAACTTCCCACTCGTGGGGCTGTTATTTTTAACATTGTAGCCAAACCCAATAATGCTAGTGGTTTCCCTGTACGTTCTTTTGCTATTTTGCCTTAAAAACGAATAAAGCGCTGAAAATTCAGCGCTTTAAATTAAGAATAACGAATTGTTCTTTCAGTAAATTAAATTGTCTGTTGTAAAACACGTGGTAAATCGAATTGTACTCTTAATAACGTTCAAATACGTTGTAACTGTACTTCAACTTCCACTCAAGACGCTTAAATTTCACATCATGAGCTACTGACAATAGTTCTCTTTAGCTTGATGGTTCACCTCCGTCATTTCATTTCTTAGTGGGACAATCTGTCTTACTACTTTTGACATCAATCGCTCCTTTGTGACTAGAGATACTTCAAGTATAGCCAAAGAATTTAAAAAAATTGAGTGATATGACACAAAAATGACAAAAGGTTATCAGCATAAACTAACCTGCTGATAACCTTTATAAAAAAGAAATAATTAAATTATAGTAATTGAGAGAGGCGGTTTAAATCTGATTGAATTGCGCCAGCGGTCACATCTCTTCCTGCTCCCGGCCCTCTTATGATCAGTGGATTATCACGATACCAACGACTTTCAATCGCAAACAAATTATCTCCGGGTAACAATGAGGCCAGTGGATGATCTTTTCTCACTGCTTCCACACCCACTTTAGCTTTTCCATTGGCATCAAAACGCGCGATATACCGCAATACCATATCCATTTCATTTGCTGCTGCTAATCGCTGTGCCATCTGCTCATTGATCAACGCACTGTTATCAAAGAATTCTTCTAAAGAACCTGTCTCAGCTTGTACTGGCACTAAAGATTCAACTCGTACTTGCTCTGGCTCGATGTCATAACCTGCTTCACGAGCAAGAATAACCAACTTACGCATGACATCTTGTCCTGATAAATCAATTCGCGGATCTGGCTCTGTTAACCCTTGTTGCCATGCTTGTTCTACCAATTCACTAAACGGCACAGAGCCATCAAATTGTAAGAATAACCACGATAATGTACCTGAGAAAATACCACTAATTGATAAAATGGAATCGCCACTTTCACGTAAATCGCGCACTGTATGATTAATCGGTAAACCGGCACCTACAGTGGCATTATATAACCAGTGACGGCCAGTTTTAGAGAAAGCATCTCGTGTGGTGCGATAGCGCAAACTTGATGCAGAGCCTGCAATTTTATTAGCGCTAATAACATGAAAACCATAGCTAGCAAAATCTTCATAAGATGCAGCAAGGGACTCATTCGCCGTAATATCAACAACCACTAAATCATCATAAGGGTGTGCTCTCATCCAAAGATAAAGTGAGTCTTCAGTATGTTCTGTGGCTTCTTCATCAAAAAAAGCCAAGGCACGACTAGGATCAATGCCTTGATAATCAAGTAAACTACGACGACTATCAACGACACCCGCAAGAATAAATTCAAAATCACTGCGTGCGGATAACGGCTCTTGTTCACGAGCAAAAAGCTCTAACCAACGAGAACCAATATTTCCTTTACCAAACAGCACTAAGCCAATTTGTTTTTCAGCTCTAAATAATGTTTGGTGTAAACCTTGTAATAGATGCTCAGTATAATTGCGCAATACAGCGACTAAACTGATGTTATCTTCAGCATGCCAAATAAATTCAACTGGTTGATCTTTAAGTTGCTGATAAAAACGATGGCAATGCAGTGGATTTTTACACACACCTGCACCAACTAACGCCACTAAAGAGAACCCTTCACGTAAATGTAATTTACCCGGCAAAACTGCGTCTTGTAATACATCTAAAGCACTGTTAGCCACTTCACTGGTATAACAAAGTTGTAAAAGTTGGCTGTCTTTATCCACGCCAGTTGCTAAAGGACGAATTTGCGCACGCTTAAGTAATTCATCAACTTCTTTTGCTACTTGCTCAAAGTTTTGATGGGATGAGAGTTGTAGCTCAATTAAACAAACATCGTCGTGGCTTGTGACTATCTTTGCACCAGTTCCTGATGCTAAGACACGTTCTATGCGTGTAGAACCCTGCTCTGGTTGATAACTACAACGAAGTTGCAAATCAATGTTACTACCTGATACGGGTTGCAATGTACGTGTATGTAAAACTGGGGCGGCTAAACGCGCCAATTCACTGGCTTCATCTAAACGTAATAGAGGTAATAAGCAGGCATCTTTAACTTTACGTGGGTCAGCGCTATATACCCCCGCAACATCACTCCAAATTGTCACTTTTCCGACATCAGCTAACGCACCGACTTGCGTCGCTGAATAGTCACTGCCATTACGCCCCAATAAAACCGTTTCACCTTGTTGGTTACGACTAATAAAACCAGTGACTACAAAACGGCTTTCAGGATGCTTGGCTAATAGTGATTGCAATAATGGCCGAGATAACGTTTCGTTCACTTGAGGCTGTGCGGCTCTTTCAGCACACAAAAATTCACGGGCGTCTAACCAAACACTCGGTAAACCTTGTTCAGTCAGTAATTTTGCCATTAATTTCGCAGACCAAATTTCACCATGACCGACAACTTCGGCATAAGTCGCATCTGTAATAGGTTTATCAAGCAAATAACTCAAACGTTCGAGATCAGCAATAAAGGCTTGAGAGAGAAGTTCCGCATTCTCTTTTGAAAGAAGTCCTTCAATTAATGATAATTGGTAACGTCGTAATGTTTGCTGAACCTGATGCGCTGAAATGCGATCACTTTGACTCAGCTTGAGCCAGCTAATTAGCTGATTAGTTGTTGATCCTGCTGCTGAAACCACCATAAGATCATTAGGTTGGCTATAGTTTGTCATGATATTCACGACACGTTGATAACATTTTATGTCTGCAAGACTGCTACCACCGAATTTATGTAACTGGCGGCAAATCGGTTCCGCCTGTTGTTTAATTGCCACTACGCTCATGATCCATGGTTACCTTTTAGTTGCTGCATCAAACGCACTTTGCAAATCGTTAATTAAATCCTGACTATCTTCAATACCTACAGAGATCCGAAGCAATGAGGGAGTGATCCCCGCTATTTTTTTCGCCTCATCTGACATACCTGCATGTGTCATCGTGGCAGGGTGACAAATTAAGGTTTCTACCCCACCTAAAGATTCTGCCAGTGTAAAGAGTGTTAATTGAGATAAAAAGAGTTTAATCACCGCCAATCCCCCTTTTAACTCAAAACTTAACATCGCACCGAAACCTTGCTGCTGTTTTTTTGCTATTTGATGGCCTGCATGATTTTCCAGTGCGGGGTAATATATTTTCTCGACTAAAGATTGTGTCTGTAAAAATGCCACTAATGCCTGTGCATTTTCTTGTTGAAGTCGAATTCGTGGCACGAGGGTTCTTATACCTCGTAATAATAAATAGCTATCAAACGCACCAGATGTCACACCGATATTATTTGCCCACCAGCTTAACTCCTCAAGCAATTTCTGACTCTGACAGATAACAACACCTGCCACAATATCAGAATGCCCATTAAGATATTTTGTACAGGAATGCACAACGATATCTGCGCCTAATGTTAGCGGCTTTTGCAAAACAGGGCTCATAAAGGTGTTATCCGCCACCACTAAAGCCCCTTGTTGATGAGCCAATTCACTGATCTTTCGAATATCCGTTATTCTCAGTAATGGGTTGCTAGGTGTCTCAATAAAAACAATTTTAGGCTTGTGAGCCAAAGCTTGCTGTAATGCAACATCATCATTTTGATCAACAAAAATGACACGATAAGCTCCACGTTCTTGTTGACTATTAAACAGACGATAACTCCCCCCATAACAGTCATGAGGTGCAACAATGACATCACCTGGTTTAAGAAAAACTGTGCAAATTAAATGAATAGCTGACATTCCACTACTTGTGACAACTGCGCCTACGCCACCTTCTAGTTCTGCTAATGCTTTTTGCACCATATCGCGTGTTGGATTACCTCGGCGAGAATAATCATGGTCACGAGGTTGATTAAATTCTAAAAAATTATAGGTACTAGAAAGATAGATAGGCGGTACTACACAACCAAATTGTGAGTCTTCATTTAGCCCATTATGGATAGCAATTGTTGCTGTTTTCTTCGTCATACAGGCACCTTGTCACAGCGATAAGAGGGAAAGTCGACAACAGCATATCTAATTAGACACCAAGACGTCAATACATCTAGACATCTAAACTCCTTTACGGATAGATTAAGTAATGAAATAATAGCCAAATTAAGGATATCACCAGTGACTATTACTTTTTCTCTCACCTTCAGTCAGAACAGTCGGTGGTTTTAGAAAAGTCATGATAAACTGGTATCGCCCATCAGAATGTGGGTTAACCCTATTCTGACTTCAACTAAATGATATTAATAAAGGTAATCCATGGCTGAATGGAACGGTGAATATATCAGCCCTTACGCTGAGCATGGCAAAAAGAGTGAGCAAGTTAAGAAAATCACAGTTTCAATTCCGTTGAAAGTGTTGAAAATTTTAACCGATGAACGCACTCGCCGTCAGGTTAATAACCTAAAACATGCAACCAATAGTGAATTATTGTGTGAAGCATTTTTGCACGCATTTACCGGACAGCCTCTCCCAAATGATGAAGACTTACGTAAAGAACGTAACGATGAAATCCCTGAAGAGGCAAAAGAAATAATGCGCCAGCGCGGGGTTGATCCCGATACTTGGGAGTATTAATCAGCGTCGATTTATTGACTAATTGCTTGATTAACACGAACAAAAAAGCCCAAAGCAAAAACTTTGGGCTTTTTTTCAATTCCAAACTGTCCGCAAGATATTAGGCTTTGCTGATATCTTGTGACAACAAATATCTTATTTGCTGCCTGGGATTTTGAAACGTTTGTTGAACAGATCAACACGACCACCGGTTGCAACATCACGTTGTTTACCAGTATAGAATGGGTGGCATTTATCACAAACGTCCAGATTCAGGTTGTGACCTGCTGTGGAGTTGATTTTCATAACGTTACCGCAAGAACAAGATGCAGTAATTTCTTCGTATTTAGGATGGATATCTTTTTGCATGGAAAACCTCTACTAAGGCCGTGTCGCCATTCAGCCCACAGCCGAACACCACACGTCGTGTTGATTGAAATTAAGTGTCTGGTAATTTATCTACCAAAGGGGGCGGATCATACAGAATATCCACTAAACGCGCAATGAAATCTGCACACTTTTTGTGATATTCTTAGCGTTACCTTTTCGCTAAAACACTCGGAAACCCTGATATGACTATAGTTCAGGTAATTTTACCTGTACCACTGTTCTCCTCCTTTGATTATCTGTTACCAGAAGAGATCAATGCGCCTGTTATTGGCAGTCGGGTGATTGTTCCTTTTGGGAATAAACGCCGTTCTCTTGGTATTGTCAAAGGACTCAGCGCACACAGTGAGTTTCCTATCGAAAAGCTAAAACCTATTGAGGAAATTCTCGACACTGAAACACTGTTCCCAGGTGTTCTGTGGGATATGTTAAATTGGGCTTCCGCATATTATCACTACCCTTTAGGGGAAGTATTATTTCATGCCATGCCTATTTTATTACGACAAGGCAAACCCGCTGAATTTACTCCGTTATGGCAATGGTATGCCACAGAAGAGGGAGCTAATCTCGACCTTAACAGTTTAAAAGGGGCGAAAAAACAGCAACAAGCCTTAGCCGCACTTCGTCGTACACCTTTATATCGCCATCAGCTTGATGAATTCGATATCACCACTGCAACACTCAATAACCTAAAAAAGAAAGAGTTTGCAGACTTACGCCCAATACAACCCGCCCCCATACATTGGCACAATGACTTTTCAGTGCAAGGTGAACGCTTTAAATTAAATACGGAACAAGCTATAGCGGTTGGTGCCATTACAGCTCAAGCTGATCAATTCTCACCTTGGTTGTTATTAGGGATCACCGGTTCAGGCAAAACAGAAGTTTACTTAAGTGTATTAGAAAAAATTCTCGCACAAGGTAAACAAGCTTTAGTTCTAGTACCTGAAATTGGCTTAACGCCTCAAACTATTCGTCGTTTTAAAGCACGTTTTAATGCCCCTGTAGATGTTTTGCATTCTGGATTAAATGATACAGAACGCTTAGCCGTTTGGTTACGAGCCAAACGTGGTGATAATGCGATTATTATTGGCACGCGTTCAGCACTTCTTACCCCTTTTCAACATCTTGGTATTATTATTATCGATGAGGAGCACGACAGCTCTTATAAACAACAAGATGGCTGGCGTTACCATGCACGGGATTTAGCGGTATTCCGTGCGAAACAAGAAAATATTCCTATCGTGATGGGAACAGCAACGCCATCAATTGAAACCAGTTTTAATGTTGAACAGAAAAAATATCAGCAATTAACACTCACCCAACGAGCAGGCAATGCGAAGCCCGCAACCGAACACTTAATTGATTTAAAAGGGCAACCACTCACAACAGGGCTGTCTCCTATTCTTATTAAAGCGATAAAAGAGCATCTAAATGCAGGAAACCAAGCCATGCTCTTTTTAAATCGTCGTGGATTTTCACCCGCATTGTTATGCCATGAGTGTGGATGGATAGCAGAATGCCCTCGCTGTGATCACTATTACACGCTACATCAAAAGCATGGCATGTTGCGTTGCCATCAATGTGATAGTCAACGACGAATTCCAGCGCAATGCCCACAATGCGGTTCAACGAATTTAATGCCTGTAGGGTTGGGAACAGAGCAACTTGAACAAGGGATTGGTGAGTTATTTCCTGATACGCCTGTAACACGAATTGATAAAGATACCACCAGCCGTAAAGGGGCTTTAGAGCAACAACTTGATGATATTTACCAAGGTGGCTCTCGCATTCTTATTGGTACACAAATGCTAGCCAAAGGGCATCATTTTCCCGATGTGACTTTAGTGGCTTTACTGGATGTTGATGGCGCTCTGTTCTCCAGTGATTTCCGTGCGGCCGAACGTTTTGCCCAGCTTTATACACAAGTATCAGGCCGTGCAGGCCGAGCAGGTAAGCAAGGCGCGGTATATTTACAAACTCACCAACCTGACCACCCTCTTTTATTAACGCTATTAGAGAAAGGCTATGATGCTTTTACCAAAGAAGCCTTACAAGAGCGACAAGCCACCTTCTTACCGCCTTATTCCAGCCATATAATGATCCGTTCAGAAGATCATAATAACCAACGTGCACCTCAATTTTTACGGCAACTCAAACAGTTTTTTGAACAACATCCAATGCGAGATCCCCATTTATGGGTTATGGGGCCGGTTCCTGCTATTCAAGCTAAACGTGGAGGGAACTATCGTTGGCAATTATTGCTACAACATCCTTCGCGGGGTTATTTACAAAAACTAATGTCCGTCACTTATCCTCAAATTGTGGCTTTACCTGAGAGTAAGAAAGTGAAATGGAATATTGATGTTGACCCAACAGATTGTTAATCGTCTTTTTATGTCTATTTGAATATATTTCAGTCAAATTTATGTTGAGAATAAAATTCTGATTAAATACTAGTTACAGTCCAAGACTATTTATCAATTTTGCGAACTAACTCATAAAAACGATTGGTATCACACTTTTTATGCAAACTAGGTAACAGTATCTATTTAAAAAGCGGGTAGAATAACAATTTAGAATATTTCTCGAATTAAAACCGTCGATAAAATCTTTTTTTGAGCACCGGCGGTTTTTTTGCAAATAAAAAAGCAATCGTTTAACTAAACCATCCAAAAGGGAGGTATGGGGTTTGCAACAGAATAATAAAGATAATACGCAAGCAACAATGAAAGATGTTGCCCTTGCAGCCGGCGTGTCCACAGCAACCGTGTCACGTACTTTAATGAATCCGGAAAAAGTATCCTCACAAACCCGTCAGAAAGTTGAACAGGCTGTTCTTGACGTGGGCTATTACCCACATAACCTGTCAAAAAATCTTAAGCGCAATGAGTCAAAAACGATCCTTGTGATCGTCCCTAACATCAGTGATCCTTTTTTTACTGATGTTGTGTGTGGCATTGAAGAAACTGCGGCACAACATGGTTATCTCGTTCTTATTGGTGATTGTAAACATCAGCAAAAACACGAAAATGCATTTATTAACCTCATTATCACCAAACAAATTGATGGTATGTTACTGCTTGGTTCACACATTCCTTTTGATGTTTCCAAAGAAGAGCAGAAAAACCTACCTCCAATGATCATGGCAAATGAGTTTGCACCTGAACTTGAGCTACCTACTGTTCATATTGATAATCTCACTGCCTCTTTTAGAGCAACACACTATTTACAGCAAATGGGTCATAAGCGTATTGCTTGTATTACAGGCCCAGAAGATATGCCTTTATGTCGTTATCGCTTACAAGGTTATATTCAAGCTATGCGTAGAACAGGTGTTCCTTTACGTGAAGACTATATTATTCGTGGTGATTTTACCCATGAAAGCGGTGCAGAAAGTCTGAAAAAACTGATTTCTTTACCTGAACCACCGACTGCCGTGTTCTGTCATAGTGATATTATGGCGATTGGCGTTATGTGGCAGGCGAAAAAATTAGGGTTAGAACTCCCAAAAGATCTCTCTGTTATTGGTTTTGATAATCTTGATATCACACGTTACAGCGAACCCGCACTAACAACGATGGAACAACCCCGTTATGAAATTGGACGTCAATCTATGTTGTTATTGCTTGATCAATTACAAGGTAGACCTGTCGCACCGGGTTCTCGTTTATTAGATTGTGAGTTAATTATAAGAGATAGTGTCTGTCAGCTTAAAAGCTAGGCAAAACACACTATGTTAAGTAACATATCGTTCGTGATACCTATTCCTTTAATTATCAGCGAATCGAACTGTGGCACAACGAGACTATGTGGGACGAGGGCAGACATCTGCTCGTCGTAAAAAAACAACGAAAAGTAAAAGTAAAAAGGCTGCTAAAGGGCTGCCTTTAACAACACTTATCGCGGCAATCGCAATTGTGGCGCTGTTTATCGGCGGCCTCTATTTTATTACGCATAATAAAAAAGAAGTCGTAGAAACAGCACCAGCAATCACTGGGCAACATCCAGCAAATAGTTTACCGCCTAAACCGCAAGAGCGTTGGCAGTACATTAAAGAACTGGAAAATCGCCAGGTGGGTACACCTTTATTGCCCGAATCTCCCTCTTCAGGTAGCCAGATTAATCCGAAAGCAACACTTTCACCTGAACAGCTGAGATTTTTACAACAAATTGAAGCAGATAAACGTCAACCTGCAGTTCAGTTACCCGAAGTCCCTTACAATGGGGAAGTTCCGCGCTCGCAAGTGATAGTAACACCACCAGCAACACCCCAGCCTTCTGTTGTTCAACAACCAACACAGACTCAACCAGAGCAAGCACCTGCACCGGCTGTTGTTACACCGCCTAAACCTGCTGTTACTGAAGCAAACTTTTTAGTGCAATGTGGCTCATTTAAAAATACAGAGCAAGCCGAATCAGTAAGAGCTACTCTGGCTTTTTCTGGTGTTGAAAGCCGAGTAACAAAAGGCAATGATGGCTGGATACGCGTATTATCAGGCCCTTACAGTAAAGAACAAGCCAATTCAGTAAGTAGACAAGCCGCCGGTGCTGGCGTATCCGGTTGTATTCTTCGCTCTTCTGGGGGTTGAAAAATAAATTTTCTCCCCCACCTATAATTCTAATTCACATAACGGGCAGTGCTGTATTTCAAATATAAGCACTTCCCGTCTCATTTTTATTGATTAAACCAGGGGCTGACTCATGACTACAATCGTAAGTGTTCGCCGTAAGGGCCAAGTTGTAATCGGTGGTGATGGACAGGCGACGATGGGTAATACCGTCATGAAAGGCAATGTTCGCAAAGTACGCCGTCTTTATAACGACAAAGTCATTGCGGGATTTGCTGGCGGCACTGCTGATGCTTTTACTCTTTTTGAACTGTTTGAACGCAAATTAGAACTTCACCAAGGGCATTTAACCAAAGCTGCGGTAGAGCTAGCAAAAGATTGGCGTACAGACAGAATGCTGCGCAAATTAGAAGCACTACTTGCTGTTGCAGATGAAAACACATCACTTATCATCACAGGTAATGGTGATGTTGTTCAACCAGAAAACGATTTAATTGCAATCGGTTCTGGTGGCCCTTATGCACAAGCAGCGGCAAGAGCCATGCTAGAAAATACTGAGCTTTCTGCACGCGAGATCGCTGAAAAAGCGCTGAGCATCGCTGGAGATATCTGTATTTACACTAACCATAATGTCAACTTTGAAGAACTCTCTTCAAAAGAGTAAGGATTTGAGAGCATGTCTGAAATGACTCCTCGCGAAATAGCCAGCGAACTTGATAGATTTATTATTGGTCAAGATAAAGCGAAACGTGCTGTGGCAATTGCCCTACGTAACCGCTGGCGTCGCATGCAGCTCGACGAAGCGCTGCGCCATGAAGTAACACCTAAAAATATTCTGATGATTGGCCCTACTGGTGTGGGTAAAACTGAAATTGCACGTCGTTTAGCAAAATTAGCCAATGCACCTTTCATCAAAGTAGAAGCAACTAAATTCACAGAAGTGGGTTATGTAGGTAAAGAAGTTGATTCTATTATCCGTGACTTAACCGACTCTGCAGTCAAAATGGTGCGTAGCCAAGCGATTGATAAAAATCGTTTCCGTGCTGAGGAAATGGCTGAGGAACGCATTCTTGATGCGCTTATTCCACCTGCAAAAAATAACTGGGGTGTCACAGAGCAAACCTCTGAACCTTCAGCCGCTCGTCAATCTTTCCGTAAAAAATTACGTGAAGGTCAATTAGACGATAAAGAGATTGAAATTGAATTATCTGCAACACCAATGGGTGTTGAAATCATGGCTCCTCCAGGAATGGAAGAGATGACAAATCAATTACAATCTATGTTCCAAAATTTAGCTGGGCAAAAACAAAAAGCGCGTAAGATGAAAATCAAAGATGCGTTTAAGCTGATTGTTGAAGAAGAAGCCGCTAAATTAGTTAATCCTGAAGAGCTTAAACAACAAGCTATTGATGCGGTAGAACAACACGGTATTGTTTTTATTGATGAAGTAGACAAAATCTGTAAACGTGGCGGTCAAAGTTCTGGCCCTGACGTTTCTCGTGAAGGTGTACAACGTGACCTCTTACCACTGGTTGAAGGTTGTACAGTTTCAACAAAACACGGTATGGTAAAAACAGACCATATTCTGTTTATTGCGTCAGGTGCTTTCCAAGTTTCCAGTCCTTCTGATTTAATTCCTGAGTTGCAAGGACGTCTGCCAATTCGCGTTGAACTTCAAGCGCTGACAGCAGAAGATTTTGAGCGTATTCTTACAGAGCCTAATGCATCGTTAACAAAACAGTATGAAGCTTTAATGGCAACCGAAGGGGTTTCTATTAGCTTTACTGAAGACGGTATTCGCAAAATTGCTGAATCAGCGTGGCGTGTAAATGAAACGACCGAAAATATCGGTGCTCGTCGTTTACATACTGTTTTAGAACGCTTAATGGAAGAAATTTCCTACGATGCAAGCGAACGACAAGGTCAATCTATATTGATTGATGCAGAATATGTGAAACAGCATCTGGATGAGCTTGTAGCAGATGAAGATCTGAGTCGATTTATTTTATAATCAACTTGTGCGATCCTTATCAGCAATATTTACGTGGGAGGCTTGCCTCCCATTCTTATTTTTATAATAACAACGAACATGAGTATCGAATTTCAGCATGAGCTCTCTAAATTCCACTAGCCGGACTCAAGCCTGGCTTGAAAGTTTACGACCCAAAACACTGCCTTTAGGGTTAATTGCCATTGTGACTGGCTCCGCATTAGCGTATTGGATGGGGCATTTTGAGCTGCCTATTGCACTGCTTGCTATTTTGACAGCTGGCACATTACAAATTCTATCAAACCTTGCTAATGATTACGGTGATGCTGTAAAAGGTACCGATACAGAAGAGCGTTTAGGGCCACTTCGTGGAATGCAAAAAGGCGTAATAACGCCAGCTCAAATGAAAAAAGCCTTAATATTAAATGTCATCATCTCTTGTATTTCAGGTATTGCACTGATTATTGTTGCATGTAAAAAACCTGAAGATGCCATTGGCTTTTTAGTGATGGGATTACTCGCTATTGTCGCAGCCATTACCTATACCGTAGGCCGACGCCCTTATGGCTATATGGGATTAGGTGATATTTCTGTATTAATATTCTTTGGTTGGTTAAGTGTAATCGGAACTTATTACTTACAATCTAACACCTTCGATATTGTCACCCTACTTCCAGCCACGGCCTGTGGTTTACTGTCTGTCGCCGTTCTAAACATTAATAATATGCGCGATTTAGAAAGTGACATTCAAGCGGGCAAGAATACATTAGCCGTTCGCTTAGGCCCTGCTGGCTCACGAACTTACCATACGTGTGTCATTTTTCTCTCTATTGCTTGCTTAATTATCTTCACGCTTCTGTATATGCACCGCTGGACAGCATGGCTATTCTTACTCGCAACACCGATGCTTTTATTGCATATTAAACGTGTTAATGCCGATCATTCTGGTGAAGCAATGCGCCCTTTACTTGAACATATGGTAAAAGCAGCACTACTCACTAACGTACTCTTCTCTTTAGGTTTAGTTTTAGAATAATTTAGCTCGATTGTTGATTTGACTCACTGAATTTTCAGTGAGTCTTTTGCCAACTACCCCCGTTAAGGGATATACTGGCTTTTCCTGTGGCAACCTGACGTAATCTCCTATGAAATATGATACTTCTGAACTCTGTGATATCTATCAAGAAGATATCAATGTCGTAGAACCGCTTTTCTCAAACTTTGGTGGTCAAAGTGCCTTTAGTGGGCAAATCATCACCGTGAAATGTTTTGAAGATAATGGACTGCTTTATGACTTACTAGAAGAAAATGGCAAAGGCCGTATTCTTTTAGTTGATGGCGGTGGCTCTGTACGCAAAGCCTTAATTGATGCTGAATTGGCACAACTTGCCGTATCGAATGAATGGGAAGGCATTGTCGTTTATGGCGCAGTACGTCAAGTTGATATATTGTCAGAACTTGATTTAGGTATTCAAGCCATGGCTGCGATACCAGCAGGTTGCCCGAGTGAAGGTATTGGTGAAAGTGATATCCGCGTCAACTTTGGCGGTGTTACGTTCTTCTCTGGTGATTATCTTTATGCCGATAATACCGGGATCATCTTATCAGAAGAGCCTTTGGGCTTAGATGAAGATTTAATAGAAGAATAATTTTACTTTTATCAGCTTTCTTATGATTTAAGACACAAAAGCCACCGTCTGGTGGCTTTTGTTTTTAGGCTTTAGAGACAAAATAAAGACAATTACTGTACGTCTTCCATTTTGCCTAACAGCGCGCGTAAACGCTCTTGCCAGCTTGATTGCTCTTGTTTTAGCTCTTCGTTTTCACGAACAAGGGCTTCGCGTGATCCTTTCGCTTCTTGAACTTCTTGGTTCAGCGCATCATTTTTTTCTTTTAGCTCTTCAATTTCCATCTGTAATAACGTGATGGTATCAATAGCTTGTTGTACTTTTGATTCTAACTTTTCGAAAACTTCAAATGACATACTGTAATCCCCCATATAATCGATACTTCCGATTGTAAGTAGCCTATCAACAACTGTCTAGCATCTTCCGTGGAATTACATTCTTTTTTCAATTTATCAAAAACACTGGTCAGATCACATTACAAATGTCGATCAAGTCACTAATTAAGAGCGTTTTCACTCATTTTCTTGATGAGACACACAAATTTCAATTTCGCTTATTCTCGTTTACGCTCATTAACGATAAATTCACAGTTATCTTTTCAATTCGAAAAGAATACTAACAATAAATAACCTCTTTCAGGATAGAATATATGAGCCAGACGAAAACCTCTCTTATGGGTCAATGCATTTCTGAATTTATCGGAACTGCGTTGCTAGTCTTCTTCGGCCTTGGTTGTGTTGCTGCAGTACGTATTGCAGGAGCAGAGCTAGGACTATGGGAGATAAGTATTATCTGGGGGCTGGGTGTTGCCTTAGCCGTTTATCTTACCGCGGGCACATCTGGTGCTCACTTGAACCCGGCAGTTACCGTTGCGTTTTGGTTATTCGCTTGCTTTGAACGCAGAAAAGTTATCCCTTATATTATTGCACAAATGTTAGGTGGCTTCTTTGCCGCAGCCATTGTGTACTTTATGTACTACAGTGTTTTTCTCGACTACGAACAAGTTAATGGCATTGTCAGAGGCTCACAAGAAAGTCTCTTCACTGCCGGTGTATTCTCTACTTATCCCGCAGCTCAAATTTCCGTTGCACATGCCTTTGTTGTCGAAGTTATTATTGCCGTTATCCTTGTTGGCTTAATTTTAGCCTTAACTGATGATGGTAACGGTGTACCTAAAGGCCCATTAGCGCCTTTACTGATTGGTATCTTAATTGCCGTTATCGGTGGTGCATTTGGTCCACTAACAGGATTCGCCTTAAACCCTGCTCGTGACTTTGGTCCAAAACTGGTTGCGTACTTTGCTGGCTGGGGTGATATTGCACTGACTGGTGGACGTGATATTCCTTATTTCTTAGTTCCAATGATTGCTCCATTTATCGGTGGTATCTTGGGTGCATTGGCTTACCGTAAATTAATTGGCCGTCACTTACCTTGCGATACCTGCAAAATTGAAGACGATAAATAATACTTAGAGCAAGATTGTTGATTATCAGAACAGGTTACTAACATGACAACAGAAACAAATACATCGAATACCGAAAAAAAATACATTGTTGCACTTGATCAGGGTACAACCAGCTCACGTGCCGTAGTTATTGATCATGATGCAAATATCGTCAGTATTTCACAACGCGAATTCACTCAAATTTATCCTAAGCCAGGCTGGGTTGAACACGATCCAATGGAAATTTGGGCAACACAAAGTGCAACCCTAGTTGAAGTATTAGCAAAAGCAGATATTCCATCTGATCATGTAGCTGGTATTGGTATCACAAACCAACGTGAAACCACCATTGTATGGGATAAAGAAACGGGTAAACCTGTTTATAACGCCATTGTATGGCAATGCCGTCGTACTGCCGATTTCTGTACCCGCTTAAAAGATAAAGAAGGTGTTGAAGAATATATTCGTCAAAACACTGGTTTAATGGTTGACCCATATTTCTCTGGTACAAAATTAAAATGGATCCTCGACAACGTCGAAGGTGCTCGTGAAAAAGCAGAAAATGGCGAATTGTTATTCGGTACTGTCGATACTTGGTTAGTTTGGAAAATGACACAAGGTCGCGTTCACGTTACCGATTTCACTAACGCTTCACGTACCATGTTATTTAACATCCACTCTTTAGATTGGGATCAGAAAATCCTCGATCTGCTGGATATTCCTCGCAATATGTTACCAAAAGTTGTGCCATCTTCAGAAGTTTATGGCCAAACAAACATTGGTGGTAAAGGTGGTACACGTATTCCTATCGCGGGTATGGCGGGTGACCAACAAGCTGCGCTTTATGGTCAACTTTGCGTACAAAGTGGTATGGCGAAAAATACCTATGGTACAGGCTGTTTCTTACTGATGAATACAGGTACAGAAGCCGTTCGCTCTAATCATGGTTTGTTAACAACTATCTGCTGTGGCCCTCGTGGTGAAGTGAACTATGCCTTAGAAGGTGCTGTATTCGTTGGTGGTGCGTCCATTCAATGGTTACGTGATGAATTAAAACTCATTGATGAAGCAACCGATTCTGAATACTTCGCAACTAAGGTAAACGATACGAATGGTGTCTATGTTGTTCCTGCCTTTACCGGCTTAGGCGCACCATATTGGGATCCGTATGCCCGCGGTGCTATCTTTGGTTTAACCCGTGGTGCTAACCGTAATCATATTATTCGTGCAACCTTAGAATCTATCGCTTACCAAACACGTGATGTTTTAGATGCGATGCAAGCCGATTCAGGTGCGCGTTTACAATCATTGCGTGTTGATGGTGGTGCTGTTGCCAATAACTTCTTAATGCAATTCCAGTCCGATATTTTAGGCACTCGTGTTGAACGCCCTGTTGTCCGTGAAAGTACCGCGCTAGGTGCAGCATTCCTTGCGGGTCTTGCTATTGGCTTCTGGAGCGATTTAGAAGAAGTTAAAAATAAAGCGGCGATTGATAAAGAATTCCGCCCTGGTATTGAAACCACTGAGCGTAACTACCGTTATAACGGTTGGAAAAAAGCGGTTGCTCGTGCACAAGAGTGGGAAGATCGCGCTTAATTAATACAACGAGTTGAGAGAGAAGTAGCCTAGGCTACAAAACCAAAATGCCGAGAAATTCTATTCTCGGCATTTTTTATTTAATTGACTACACCAATAGTCTAAATAGTATGTTCTTCATGGCTAAAACGGTGAGCTAAAGGAAGCCAACAAAGCATAATAGCCACTGACATAGCAAACATAATCATACCTAAACTAAATTGATTATGTTGTGGTAATAAGGCTGAAAACCATGTTGCAACACCTGATCCCACATTTTGTAATCCACCCACCAGTGCCCCCGCAGAGCCAGCTAAATATGGAAATGGCTCCATTGCACCCGTTGTTGCTAATGGGAATAGCATACCTGCACCAAAGAAAAATAGTGCGGCAGGTACCAGAAGAGTCCAAATATTAATGATATTTAGCCAACCGGGGACCCACATTAAAATACCGGCTGATAAACAACAAAAAACAGAGTGCCACATCAGTTGTACAAAGGTTTTACCTTCACGACCAGCATACCAAGCCCCAAAGAACGCAGCAGGGATCGGTAAAATAAATAATATACTGATAGTAATACTATTTAAGCCTAATACTCCGCCCATTAAGACACCACTTGATGCCTCAAAAACTGCAATACCTGATAATGCACAAATTAGCATAATCAAAAATGCACTGAAGGTACTATTGGAAAGCAGTAAGTAAAATGATGACAGCATTTTACGTTTCTCAACTTGTACTGGCCGAGTTTCTGGCATCCAACGATACATACAGAAAAGAACACTACTTCCCAATAATAATAAGAAGATATAACACGCATGCCAGCCAAAGAAGTGAGCCACAACACCACCAATCATCGGCGCTAATAATGGGCTAACTAAAACCCCCATATTTAACAAGCTATTAGCGTAACGTAATGCCGTACCTGTATATAAATCACGAGGTTGAGTACGCGTCATGACACCTGCCACACCTGTTCCCATCCCTTGTAAGGTACTTGCAATAACCAGAGTGGTTAAATTTTGTGAAAAAATCGCTACCAGTGTTGATAAACAAAAAATCGTCATTCCGACTAAAATAACGGGACGACGCCCTATTTTGTCGGAGATAGGCCCATAAATGAGCTGTGAAAAACCATAAGAAAAAAGATAAGCGCCCATTACTTGCTGTACAGCACCTGTCGGCTCACCAAAGTAAACTGCCATATCCGCAATAACTGGAACATAGATGGTTTGCGTCATTTGCCCCACAGCAACCAGTGCAATTATCAATAATAATAGATTTGCATGCTCTAACTTTCTCATTTCTTTTCTTTGCTCAGGAATTTCAAATAAATAAATTAACGGACAGGCGTACACGCCAGAGAATTTATAAAAATAAACTCTGCAAAATATACACCTTTTAAGAATGAGACTAAGTTAACAAATTTGTAGAAATTTGCGAGATAGTCAGCAATTTTTGTACATCGCCTAATGTCAGAGAAAAACACCATAGTTGTCAATATAAATGTACATATTGTGTCATTCATTGACAAAAATTCAGATAAATAACATCACCACATCATCTTGATAAATAAAAAATCGCTTCCTATTTAGAATGAATAAGCGACATAAACGCATTTATCGTAAGGAGATAACCTCTATGGCAAATTGGGTGAATGGAAAAGTTATCCAAGTTAATCGCTGGACTGACACGTTAATAAGTCTTGTTGTAAATGCCCCTGTTGATAAATTTACAGCGGGGCAATTTGCAAAATTAGCATTAGATATTGATGGCGAACGAGTGCAACGTGCCTATTCTTATGTGAATGCGCCGAATGATCCTAACTTAGAATTTTATCTGGTGACTGTACCCGAAGGAAAATTGAGCCCTAAACTAAGTGCTCTAGAAATAGGGGATGAATTACTTGTCACCGAGCAAGCCAGTGGCTTTTTTGTATTAGAAGAAATTCCTAGTGCCAATACACTTTGGATGCTTTCTACAGGGACAGCCATAGGGCCTTTTTTATCGATTTTACAATTAGGCCAAGATCTGGATAGATTTGAAAATATCGTTCTTGTTCACGCGGTTCGATATGCTAATGACTTAAGTTATCTCCCATTAATGGAAAAACTTGTTGAGCGTTACCAAGGAAAATTACGTATTCAAACTATTGTTAGCCGTGAAAATCATATTAGCTCATTAACAGGTCGTATCCCTGCGTTAATTGAAAGTGGTGCCTTAGAAAAAACGGTGGGCTTAACCATTTCTCCAGAAGAGAGCCATATTATGTTATGTGGCAATCCACAAATGGTAAGAGATACCCAACAACTATTAAAAGAACAACGAGAAATGCGTAAACACTTACGCCGCAAACCAGGACATATTACCAGCGAACAATATTGGTAATATGAAAAGAAAAATAAGGGCAATTTTCTCTTTTTGCCCTTATCTGATTTATTTTAATAAAAAGGATTAACGCCAGCGACGATAATCTACTTGCTCAGTGTGTTTACCAAAGTAATTTTCACTTTGATTGCCAATAAAAACACCACAATCAAGCAACATAATCATCCCGATAAAGGAAGGTAAAAAACGCCCTATCGCCCACTGCCAAAAAGGTTCTAAACTACTTGTATCAGCCAGCCCCAACATCACAGCGAGTAAAAGTAATAAAAGCCATATTCCTCTTTTATTTCTATCATGGAGTCTTTTAGTGAAAATCGCACACAAGGGATACAGAATAAAGAAGATCAATATCCACGTTACAATGGCAGGTAATGGATAAATCATGTCATTGATAATAAAAAGGCCTAAAAAAAGAGCGAAACAAGCACCTAAACCTGCCCAGAAATCACGACGTCCAATTCGCCCTTTGAATGAAAATGCCCAATGTTGTAAGGTCATAAATTCTCAATAATTTACTTAATGTGTGAATTACACTGTCCATTTAGTATCAAATAATACAGACTAGCCAATAACAGCACTGACAAACGGAGGACAGATGATAAAAGAAAGTACACTTTCTACGTTATACCTGATAATCATAAGCATTGCTCTTTGTTTGCCAACTACTGTTTTTGCAACAGGGATATCTGTCGCACAAAAACAGCCCACTAAAGATGACATTGCCTATCTTAAACAGGATGCACCCGTTTTTGAGATAACTATTCCGGAGCTACGAGCAAAATTCAACCAACAAAATCCGTTGCTATCGCTTAATGAATATAAAATTATCACTAATCACGATATTGCTATTCCGCTTGTCAGAGCCGCAACTCGTATTACACCTTATATTTACTCTTCAGCGATATTAGAACGTGGCAGTGAAAAAATTAAAAGTCTGCAACTGACGCTTATCCATACATCAGACTCACCTGAATTAGAAAAAATGAACCGTGAGATCACCACACAATACATTGTGACTTTGATCGCTCAATTTGACCCTTCAATAACGCCTACACAAATTCAAGAAGTTCTCGATTTGTTTGTATTTAAAAACCAAACTCCGGCTTATGTAAGCCATAATGTTGGTGCGATTCGCTATATTATTGCGCATGAAGGTGAACAATTAACGACCTTTGCAATTGAACCGATTAAGCTTTCTTTAAACAGCAAGATCGTTTCAGCCATTCCGTGATAAAAAACAAAGCTATTCTATTCATTGTTCTCTATACTGTTGTGTATCAACAGAATTCATGTTTATTAGCAAACTAAATTTAAACCACTCGGTTGGAGGAAAAGTTATGCGCCATCCATTAGTCATGGGTAACTGGAAACTCAACGGCAGCATTCATATGGTTCATGAATTAATTGCTGCACTACGTAAAGAAGTTAGCGGTGTTGCAGGTTGTGATGTTGCTATCGCACCACCCGCAGTTTACCTATGCCAAGCACGCCATGAAATTGGTGGAAGCCGTATTGCATTAGGTGCTCAAGATACAGGTGTTAACCTATCTGGTGCTTTTACTGGTGAAACTTCAGCAGAAATGCTGAAAAACGTTGATGTTAAATACGTTATCATTGGTCACTCTGAGCGTCGTACTTATCATAAAGAATCTGACGAGTTTATCGCTCAAAAATTCGGCGTGTTAAAAGAGTTAGGTTTAACGCCTGTATTATGTATTGGCGAAACCGAAGCAGAAAACGAAGCGGGTAAAACACAAGAAGTCTGTGCTCGCCAAATCGATGCTGTTTTAAATGCACACGGTGCAGCTGCATTTAAAGATGCGGTTATTGCTTATGAACCAATCTGGGCTATCGGTACTGGCAAATCTGCAACTCCAGCACAAGCACAAGCTGTCCATAAATTTATTCGTGATCATATCGCGAAAAAAGATGCCGCTATCGCTGAACAAGTTATCATCCAATACGGTGGCTCTGTGAACGACAAAAATGCAGCTGAACTGTTTGGTCAACCAGACATTGATGGCGCATTAGTCGGTGGCGCTTCACTGAAAGCAGATGCATTTGCCGTCATCGTGAAAGCAGCAGCACAAGCTAAAGCGAAAAAATAATTTTTATCTTTCTGGCTTACGCCTTTAATGGATAAAAAATAAAGAAAATCACCTTGCTGAATATAAAACCAGAAGGTGATTTTTTTGTTTTTGCTTTATGACACATCAACGACGACTTATTTCATCAAATACACCACCTGTCGCAAAATGTATTTTCTGTGCTGATTGCCAATCACCAAAAACCTCATCAATCGTAAATAGTTCGAGTTTTGGGAAACTGTTTTGGTATTTTTCAGCGATCACTTTATCTCTAGGACGGTAATAGTTTTTTGCTGCAATCTCTTGTCCCTGTGGTGAGTAAAGATAATCTAAGTACGCGGTGGCAATTTCTCGTGTTCCTCGTTTATCGACAATTTTATCCACTACAGATACCGTAGGCTCTGCAAGAATAGAAACCGAAGGTGTAACAATTTCAAACTTATCAGCCCCTAATTCATTAATTGCTAATAATGCCTCGTTTTCCCATGCAATCAATACATCACCAATACCTCGCTCAACAAATGTATTGGTTGCGCCTCGCGCTCCTGAGTCTAACACTTCAACTTGCTGATAAAGTGCTTTCACAAATGCTTTTGCTTTTTCGTTATCTTGATGATTAGCTTTTAACCCATATCCCCAAGCAGCAAGATAGTTCCATCTTGCACCACCTGAAGTTTTAGGATTAGGTGTAATAATGGAAACACCTGGTTTTATCAGTGAATCCCAATCTGTTATCTGCTTAGGATTTCCTTTTCTCACCAGAAAAACAATCGTTGAAGTGTAAGGAGCAGAGTTATCGGGTAGTCGTGTTATCCATTGCTTATCAATACTTCCTCTTTGTGCGATCGCATCAATATCATAGGCAAGAGCTAATGTCACAACATCTGCCTCAATACCATTGATAACTGATGTCGCCTGCTTTCCTGATCCACCATGTGATTGGCGGATAGTGATCCTATCTCCCGTTTTCTGCTGCCAATACTGACTAAATGCTTGGTTATACTGTTGATAAAGTTCCCTTGTCGGATCATAAGAGACATTTAATAACTGAATATCTTTAGCCCATAAACTATTAGAAAAAAGTAATGCGACTAAAGTCGTTGATAATAAACCCCATTGTTTAAACATATCTCTCCATCCCCTATCGTTAAATATTTAACTAGGCTGACAGAAAGTTTTATAACGATGAAATAACAAAAAGCCGATTGATATACACAACAGGAATATAACTATCTATACAAGGGATGTTAGGCAGTATTGATGGAGAATAAGATTATTAAATGAAATGTTTTCACTCGAGAAGCTACTCTGACACGCAGACAACATGTATCAGAGTAGTTCACGAATAAGGATAGTACTCAGAAAGACTAGGGTATTATGATAACACTATTGATTAATAGAGTTTTTTCGCTGTTTCATACCAGTCAGCTTTAAAGACACGTTTCATATTCATGACCGCATCAATAATATCATGGTGAACCAGTTTTTCATTTTGAATACCAACACAACGACCGCCATAACCTTCTAATAGCAGTTGTACAGAATAAGCACCCATACGTGAGGCTAAAATACGATCGTAAGCAACAGGAGAGCCACCACGTTGAATATGACCTAACACTGTTGCACGTGTTTCATGTTTAGTTTCAGCTTCAATAAAACGAGCTAATTCATGTACATCACAAACGTGTTCTGTGATTGCGACGATTGCGTGGCGTTTACCACGTTCAATACCGGCTTTGATTTCCGCCAGCAGTTCATCGCGATCAAACGGTAATTCTGCCTCAGGCAGAACAACAAATTCACATCCACCTGCGATTGCCGCAGATAGAGTTAAGTCGCCACAATAACGGCCCATTACTTCTACGATAGAGATACGTTTGTGAGACGTTGAGGTATCACGTAAACGGTCAATTGCTTCAACCGCTGTTTCTAACGCTGTGAAATAACCAATGGTGTAGTCAGTACCTGCTACGTCATTATCGATTGTGCCTGGTAAACCGATGCAAGGAAAACCCGCTTCCGTTAATTTTTTCGCACCTAAATAAGAACCGTCACCACCAATAACAACTAAAGCATCAAGCTCATTTTGTTTCATGTTTTCAATGGCAACAGCACGCACATTGTCTTCACGGAATTCAGGGAAACGAGCAGAACCAAGGAATGTACCACCACGGTTGATCATATCTGACACGCTAAAACGGTCGAGTTTTTTCATGCGATTTTCATATAGCCCCATATAGCCATCAAAAATCCCATAGACCTCTAAACCTTCACTTAGTGCGGCACGAACAACACCACGGATCGCGGCATTCATTCCGGGTGCATCACCACCACTTGTTAAAACCCCAATTCTTTTGATCCCATTGACCATGATTACCTCTGATTCTTATTCGATGTAATTATTGCAAAATTGTTGGAATAACTTTTTATTTCAATATCGGCTTATCTGGTGTTATTTTCCGATATCGCAAATGCTGAATTGATTCAACAATACCATTGTACGCATATTTTTTACCAGTTCATCATTATCGTACATTTTTTTTCATAAACTTGATGCGCATTAAACTAATCAGACAGCCTGTTTAAAGTTTAGACTAGCTTATCTCAAATGTGTTTCACTAATAAGTTAACACTTTTTATACAGACACTTTACTGCCTTTTTGCATTCACCTCAAAAAAACGCTATTTATGCTAAAAAACAGCATCGGCATATTTTGATAAATATTCAGTTTTTCTCTGGTACAGCATTCTATCTAACGTTTATCTTTCGATTTCGTGATGACATCCATTCAAAGAAAAAAATTATCTAAGGTACATTTGTGACCTACAACAAAGTTCTCTGGGTGATTTACCGCTTTTCAACCTAGACTGATACAGTAGAACTCACACTTAATAGGAGGTTTTATGTTTGATTTAACGGGTAAAATCGCTTTGGTTTCAGGTGGCGCAAAAGGCATTGGCAAAGGTATCGTTATCGCATTAAAAAACAGTGGTGCGAAAGTGATTATTGCGGATATTGATGATGTAGCTGGTAATAAAACAAAAGATGAATTAGATGTAGGTTTTATGCATCTTGATGTCACTCAGCAATCTGCCTGTGAAAAAGTGGTTGATGATGTCGTAAAAGAGTATGGCAAACTTGATATTCTTTGTTCCAATACTGGCATTTTCCCTCAAGCAACTATTAAAGAGATGACCGAAGCTGATTGGGATAAAATGCATACAGTTAACCTTAAAGGTATGTTCTTTTTAGTGAAAGCAGCACTTCGTGTCATGGAAAAACAAAAACAAGGTCGTGTGATTATCACGTCATCCATTACGGGAGCAATCACAGGCTATCCTGGTTGGAGCCACTACGGCGCAAGTAAAGCAGGGCAACTTGGCTTTATGCGTAGTGCAGCATTAGAATATGCGCGTCATGGTATTACCATTAATGCTGTGATGCCGGGAAATATTCTTACTGAAGGCTTGCAAGCCCAAGGCGAAGCGTATTTAAATCAGATGAAGGCTTCTATCCCAACACATACTTTAGGTGAGCCAGAAGATATCGGCTACGCCGCCGCCTTCTTTGCCTCAAATGAAGCAAAATATATTACAGGCCAGACAATTATCGTCGATGGCGGGCAGATTTTACCTGAATCTCCAGAGGCGTTGTTGTAAAAATCTCATTAACCAAGGAAATAATTTGATTTCCTTGGTTTTCCTCACCCTAAAAAAAAACTATAATACCGAAAATAATATAGCCATAATTAATCAATAATTATTGATCCATAATTGATATCATGAAAAAACTCTTAAAAAACAACATTATTCAATGTTTAATTTTACTTATTTTTGTTTTATTACTACACATCTCTCTAGGCTATAAACTCCGTTTTTTTTATGTTCTTACTTTTACTGCATTTCTTTTATGCTTATCAGGGCATTTTAAAAAAATCTATTCTATTAGTATAATGTTGCTATCAATAATAGGTGCTATTTATACACCTATTGGCTTAAAGTATGGCTCTCCTAACATTAATTCTGTTATTTCATTTTTTTATACAAATACAAATGAAACTCTAGAATTTATTCATACCCTTTCACCAATAAATCTAATATTTAGTTTTTTAATTATTTTACTTGGCCTTCTCAGTCTAAAAGTGAGTATTGTTTTTAAAAATAAAACCTCTCTTTTCATTACTTTTATTTTTATAATAACGAGTATTAGTTGGCCCATAAAAGACCTGATAAATAATGGTACTTATAACTTTGAAACCAAATTACCAATACTCCGTTTTTTTAGTGATATAAAAAAACATTATGAAAGTGTAAATATAGAAAATAAGTGGATCAATACAGAGCTTAATAAGAAAGATAATTGGCAACCTATTAATAATACGCAATATAATAATTATATCTTAGTTATTGGAGAGAGTGTTAGACGAGACTTTATGCAAAGTTATGGTTTTTCTATAAAAAACACACCATTTCTAGAAAAAAGCCCTGTTATTCAATTTAATAATTATATTTCAGCAGCACCATCAACATTGTTTTCATTACCACCTTCATTAACATTAAAAAATAAGAATACTAATAATATTGAATTACAGAACAATATTATCACACTCGCAAAAAAAGCAGGATTAGATACATATTGGTTTTCAAATCAAGGCTCTATGATTGGTTCTGATTCAATTATTTCTACAATAGGAAAGAGAGCTGATACCTATCACTTCTTGAGTAAAGGTGATTATCATAATAATGGTTTAACTACTGATAATGATTTACTTCCCGATATTAAAAAAGCACTCATTAATAAAGGTGAGAAAAATAGGCTTATTGTTGTTCATCTAATAGGCTCTCACTCACAAGCTTGTGCTAGAACACAAGGTGAATATGATGAGTTTTTCCAATCAGTTGAATTATCTTGTTATGTTCAAAGCATCAAAAATACAGATAAATTATTAGAGAACATTGTAGACATATCAAATAGCACAGGAAAATCATGGTCCTTACTTTATTTTTCTGACCATGGATTATCTTATGAAAATAAAGGAGAAAGTTATGCCAAGCTTACCCATGATGATAAGTTTAAGCAAAACTTTGAGATCCCTTTATTTATCCTATCGAGCGATAGTAAAGAAAAAAATTATATTACAGAAAAAAGAAATGGGCGGTATTTTATGTCACTTTTTTCGGAGTGGACGGGGATCACTGACTCAAAAATCCCTAACCATTGCCATATGATTTCTAATGATATTTGTGATGATCAAGATACTGTTATTAATTTTCAAAAAGAGCATATTGACTATAATTTATTACCCGATGATAAGATAAACTATGCTCTTAGAGAGAAATAACAAACAAATGGACAAAAAAAAAGCCCCTCTCCAGAGGGGCTGCAAAAGACAGGGATGGTGTCTATGGCAAGGAAAAAACTTCGTTGTTGCTACTTACTCTCTAACTAGGTACTGCTGCACTACACTCTTACTTACTTCGTTACTGATTTTGTTGACCTTGTTGGTCAAAATCTGACATTTGCTGTTGGTAATTCTTTTCCAACTGCGCTTTCTGTTCTGGGGTTAATAACTGATACATCTGATTATGGACTTTCGCCATTTCAACATGGCGCTCAATTGCTTGTTTATCCATATCTTGCATTTGTGCTCTTACTGCTGCTTCATCAAATTGAGGTGCAGTAACTAATTTATGCATATTCTCATGACGTTGACGGTAGTTTCCGTTATATCTGTCTTGATGATGCTGGCGCATTAAATCGCGCATTTGGGTACGTTGTTGCTCAGTTAATGTGATTCCGTTAAACATATGAGATCCGCCATAATTGCGATCCATCATATGTCCACCGTTATTCATCATATGGCCACGTTGTCCGCGGTGACCTCTATAATCACGGTCGCCATGCATACCATAGCCATAACCGCAGTGATAATTACCATTATATTGTTGCTCAGTAGGCGGATTGGTATTTGCTGTTTCAGCTAATACCACTGTCGGAGCTGCTAAAAACATTGATGCTAATGCAACTACTGCTACTTTACGCATTGCTCTTACTCCTAAACTCGGTGATTAATACCGACCTAATTAATGCTACCTAAATATGTGTAATTCTTTGCTATGTGGATTACTATACCGTTGCGGCTGCAAACTAGCGTCAGAGCGTGTAAAAGAACGTAAAGTCATAGATTCGCGCTATTTATTATCGTATTTTTCTCTTGGAGGAATTGACGAATGCATAAAATCTTATTAGTGGATGACGATCGCGAATTAACATCGCTATTGAAAGAACTGCTTGAAATGGAAGGCTTTAATGTTGTAATCGCCTCTGATGGCGAACAAGCACTTAAACTTTTGGATGCTTCTATCGACTTGTTATTACTGGATATTATGATGCCACGTAAAAACGGGATTGAGACACTCAAAGAATTACGCCAAAATTTCCAGACCCCTGTCATCATGTTAACGGCAAGAGGCAGTGATCTTGACCGAGTACTTGGCTTAGAGCTTGGTGCTGATGACTATTTACCAAAACCTTTTAATGATAGAGAGCTAGTTGCTCGTATCAGAGCTATTTTACGTCGTTCTAACTGGAGCGAACAAAAACAGACTGATAGCAATACATCTCCAACACTACAGGTTGATAAACTACAACTTAACCCAGGCCGACAAGAAGCGAGTTTTGATGACGAACCGCTAGAGTTAACAGGAACTGAGTTTACTTTGCTTTATCTACTTGCTCAGCATTTGGGGCAAGTTGTATCACGCGAACATCTAAGTCAAGAAGTGCTTGGTAAGCGCTTAACACCTTTTGATAGAGCGATTGATATGCATATTTCCAATTTACGCCGTAAATTACCAGAAAGAACAGATGGACAACCGTGGTTCAAAACGTTACGTGGCCGTGGTTATCTGATGGTTTCAATAACTTGATAAATATTCTTTATGATAAATAGTCTGTCAGCGCGTATTTTTGCAATATTCTGGCTGACGCTAGCATTAGTTCTGATGCTAGTTATGATGGTTCCAAAGCTGGACTCGCGCCAGCTTACCCCTCTTTTAGAGAGTGAGTACCGTCAAGGTGTTATGCTAGAACAACATATCGAAGCGGAATTAGCTCAAGATCCCGCTAACGATCTCCTTTGGTGGCGTCGATTAATTCGCGCTATTGATAAATGGGCTCCACCTGGTCAGCGTTTAATTATCGTGACCAGTGAAGGACGCATTATCGGTGCTCAACGTAATGAGATGCAGGTTGTCAGAAACTTTATTGGTCAATCTGATAACGCTGATCACCCTAAAAAGAAAAAATATGGCCGTTCTGAGATGTTAGGGCCATTTTCAGTAAGAGATGGTGAAGATCATTACCAGCTTTATCTTGTTCGTCCATCAAGTAGCCCTCAGTCTGACTTTATCAACTTATTATTTGATAAACCGTTATTGCTACTCATATTTACCATGCTTATCAGCACACCGTTATTAGTGTGGCTTTCTTGGAGCCTGGCAAAACCGGCAAGACAACTTAAAAATGCGGCTGACGATGTTGCAAAAGGTAATTTACGCCCTCACCCTGAACTAGAAACAGGCCCTCAAGAATTTTTGGCAGCAGGTACCAGCTTTAATCAGATGATAAGTGCTCTTGAACGCATGGTTGAGGCACAACAACGGTTAATTTCTGATATTTCTCACGAACTACGAACACCATTAACACGCTTACAATTAGCGAGTGCATTATTACGTCGTCGTAGTGGAGAAAGTAAAGAGCTAGAGCGTATTGAAACTGAAACTCAGCGTCTTGATGGCATGATTAATGATTTACTCGTTCTTTCACGCAACCAGCATAAAAACGAGTTATTACGTGAAACAGTAAAAGCCAACGAATTGTGGGATGACATTTTAGATAATGCCAAATTTGAGGCTGAACAGAGTAATAAGACGCTACAAGTGACAACGCCTCCGGGAGCATGGCCTATTTACTGCAATCCATATTCTCTGGCTAGTGCATTTGAAAACATTGTTCGTAATGCCCTACGTTATTCAAATTCTCGCATTGAGGTTGCCTTTACTGAACAAAACCAAGGTATCACGATTATTGTTGATGATGATGGCCCGGGTGTTAGCTCAGAAGATAGAGAGCATATCTTCCGACCATTCTATCGCACTGATGAAGCAAGAGATCGTGAATCAGGTGGTACAGGCTTAGGGTTAGCTATTGTAGAAACAGCCGTAAGCCAACATCGAGGTCATGTTAAAGCCGATGACAGCCCATTAGGTGGGTTGAGGGTTGAGATTTGGTTGCCGAGAGGAACTACTATATCAAACAATAAATAATAATTACCATTTTAAACTATTGATAATTATTGTATATTTTACCCTATTAATTTATAGCAAATTCAATAAATTCTTAGGGTAAAACATGAAATTTTTAGTCGTTGGTTGTGGATTAACAGGTGCTGTGATAAGCCGTAGCCTAGCAGATGCGGGTCACTGCATCACAATTATAGACCAAAGATCACATATTGCGGGTAATTGCCATACAGAACGAGATAATAATACAGGTGTTATGGAACATGTTTATGGCCCACATATTTTTCATACTAGCGATGAGACTGTATGGGATTATATCAATAAACATGGCGAAATAATGCCTTATACAAACAGAGTAAAAACAACATATAAAAATCAAGTATATTCATTACCAATTAACCTACACACAATAAATCAATTTTACCAAAAATCTTTAAACCCAACTGAAGCAAAAGAGTTTTTAAATACAATAACAGACAAATCCATTAGTTTTCCTAATAATTTTGAAGAGCAAGCTCTAAAATTTATTGGAAAAGATTTATATGAAGCTTTCTTTAAAGGTTACACATTAAAACAATGGGGATGCGATCCAAAGAGCCTTCCTGCAAGTATTTTGAAACGACTTCCTGTTAGGTTTAATTATGATGACAATTATTATTCTCATAAATACCAAGGAATGCCTAAAGATGGATATACTAAAATAATTCAATCCATCACTAATCATGAGAAAATACAAATAAATATAAATAAAAAATACTCGCATGATGAAAAAAATGAATACGATCATATTATATGGACAGGAAAAATTGATGAGTGGTTTAATTATGCTGAAGGCCGACTTAGTTACCGCACTTTAGACTTTATAAAACATGAAGCTACTGGTGACTTTCAAGGCACTGCCGTTATGAATTACGGTGATATAACAGTTCCATATACACGTATACATGAACATAAACATTTTTCACCATGGGAAACCCATGATAAAACTATTTATATTGAAGAACATAGTCGTTTATGTGGAGAAAATGATATTCCTTATTACCCAATACATTTAGAAGAAGAAAATACCTTGCTTGACAAATATTTAGAACTAGCAAAAAAAGAAAAGGATATCACATTTGCGGGTAGATTAGGCACATATAGATATATGGATATGGATGTATCAATTAAAGAAGCTCTGGCACTTGCAGAAAGCTTAATATCCGATTTAGCAAATCAAGTAGAAATTAAGCCTTTTTATAATAAACTTTCATAATAAGAAAAATTAACTATGTCAAAATATTTGGTTGTAATTAGATGTGGAGATAATTCTCTTCATAAGAATTGGGTTAATGATGATTCTAGATTTGATGTAATTCTGAGTTATTTTGGTGATAGCATTCCTTATCCCCTAGATAACATAAAATATGTACATCATTTTAAAGGATCGAAATGGGAAGGACTATATGATTTATTCCACAATCACCAAGACTTGTGGAAAGATTACGATTATGTCTGGTTACCTGATGATGACTTAGATAGTACAACTGAAAATATAAATTCGTTTTTTGAATTAGCACAAAAATATCAATTTGATCTATGCCAACCTGCATTGACTACTAACAGTTATTTTTCCCATAAAAACTTATTACAAAATGATGACTTGATATATAGAGAAACTAACTTTGTTGAAGTCATGGCTCCTTGCTTTTCAAAAAGAATATTTTTAAAGGCATATCAAACATTTAACGAAAACAAATCAGGATGGGGATTAGATTTTTATTGGCCAGTTTTGTTTAAAAAAGAAAATATCAAATTAGGGGTCATAGATTCTACACCAATACATCATACACGGCCGGTAGGAATAGCGGGTCATGGTAGTAATGATAAAAATTTATCCCCTTTAAAGGAGCTTCACCAATTATTAGAAAAATATTCCTTAAAAATGCCTGAATTTATAACCAGTTCAATTTTAACGAAAAAAGGGAAAGTTATAAATAAAGGTAGCCTAAAATATTTCCTAAGAACATTAACAAAAAAAGACAAAATATGTTAACAACATAATTTATAGTTTAATATAGTGCTTAATAATAATTATAGTTATTAATCAGTCGGTTATTAAGTTATAGCTATAACTACAATGATCTGCATTAGTGATCTACAGTGTGAGTTCTATAAAAAAATCACAAGATAGCTATAAATCAAGCTAATAATGAATGGCGTAATTATATTCATTAGATATCCTATATCTTCATATAGAAACAAAACTACTGCATTAAGATATTCTGCCACTTATTAGAGAATAGGTGGCATATTCTTTTTGTTAACATTTGTTGATGTAATTCAGAATGATCTGGCTGAATCGACGGCTATTCCAGTATTTATATATCCTCAATCAATGCTAAAATACCCAGCTATCACTTGACCGTCTGGTTTGAAGAGTCTACTCTCAGTGCGGTTTTTAGCATACTGTTAAAGTATGCTTATATAATAAAGCTCTTACATTACAATAAGATAAGAGTTTTTTGAGATGAATTTTGGCGCTCTGGGGGCCGTAAACCCAGTGCGGTAGCTATGTAGAAAAAACTATATCAAATTATAGTTTCTTTAATACAAAATATTTAATTAACACAAAATTAGTAAGTATTTTATGTACATTTATTTTCTATAGAAAATAAATGTACATACCTTCTTAGGGTTTAAAAATGAAAGGTATTATTTTAGCAGGTGGTTCAGGGACAAGACTTTATCCAATAACAATGGGTGTATCTAAACAATTATTACCTATTTATGATAAACCTATGATTTATTATCCTTTATCAGTATTAATGCTCGCAGGCATTAGGGAAATACTAATTATTACAACGCCAGAAGATCAAGATGGCTTTCAACGTCTTTTAAATGACGGCTCTCAATTTGGTATTTCTATTCAATATGCAATACAACCAAAGCCTGAAGGATTGGCTCAAGCCTTTATTATAGGGGAAGAATTTATTGGTAGTGATAGTGTCTGCTTAGTTTTAGGAGATAATATATTTTGGGGGCAAGGATTCTCACCAAAGCTAATAAATGCAGCTAATAAAAAAAATGGTGCTACCGTTTTTGGATATGAAGTACAAGATCCTGAAAGATTTGGAGTTGTTGAGTTTGATAATCAATTTAATGCACTCTCTATTGAAGAGAAACCTAAAAAACCAAAATCTAATTTTGCGGTAACCGGTTTATATTTTTATGATAATAACGTCATTGATATTGCTAAAAATATCAAACCATCCGAACGTGGTGAATTAGAAATAACAACTATTAACCAAATTTACTTACAACAGAATAAATTAAAAGTTGAGCTATTGGGACGCGGTTTTGCTTGGTTAGATACAGGAACTCACGATAGTTTACTCGATGCAGGTACTTTTGTTGAAACAATAGAAAAAAGGCAAGGATTTAAAATAGCCTGTTTAGAAGAAATTGCATATAAGCAAAAGTGGTTAACAAAAGATCAAATAAAAAAAGCTGCTAATGAATATAAAAAAAATGGCTATGGTAAATATTTATTTGATTTAATAGAGAAAAAAAATGACATTAATTAATACTATAGAATTTAAAAAATTAGGTGATAATAGAGGCTCTTTAACTTCAATTGAGCAAAATAAAAACATTCCTTTTGATATTAAGCGAATATATTATATTTATGATACTAAGGAAGGAATCTCTCGTGGATTTCATGCACATAAAAACCTAGAACAAGTAGCTATCTGTATAAAAGGAAGTTGTCGTTTTCTTCTAGATGATGGTGTACATAAAGAAGAAATAGTCTTGGATAAGCCTAATGTTGGTTTATATATAAAAGGAATTATATGGAGAGAAATGCATGATTTCTCAGAAGATTGTGTTTTAGTAGTTATAGCAAGTGATTACTATAATGAATCTGATTATATTAGAGATTATGATACCTTTCAAAAGAGCATAATAATATGATACATCCATTAAGTGACGTAAAAAGTAACAATATCGGTTCAGGTACAAGAGTATGGCAATATAGTATTATTTTTCAAAATGCCGTTATTGGTAATGATTGTAATATCTGTGCTCATACTCTCATCGAAAATGATGTCATTATTGGCAATAATGTGACTGTAAAATCCGGCGTTTATATATGGGATGGGATAAGAATTGATGATAACGTTTTTATCGGACCATCGGTTACATTTACTAATGATATTTTCCCAAGATCTAAACAATACCCCGAAAAATTTTTAATAACACAAATAAATAAGGGTGCTTCAATCGGAGCTAACTCCACTATCCTTGCAGGAATTACTTTAGGTGAAAACTGTATGATTGGTGCAGGAAGTGTTGTTGTAAAAGATGTTCCAGCTAATGCCGTCGTAATAGGTAATCCCGCAAAAATAATTCGTTTTATAAAATAGAGAAAAAATAATGATTAATTTTCTAGATTTAAAAAAAATAAATGAACAACATAACAAAGAATTAAAAGAAGCATGTTCAAGAGTTATTGATTCTGGTTGGTATATTACAGGTAAAGAACTAGAAAATTTTGAAAAAAATTTTGCTAGTTATTGTGGAACAAAGCATTCAATTGGTGTGGCAAATGGGTTAGATGCACTAACCCTTGTTTTACGTGCATGGAAAGAACAAGGCAAATTACAATCTGGCGATGAAATTATCATTCAAGCTAATACTTATATTGCTTCCATTCTTGCTATAACAGAAAATGATCTAGTGCCAGTTTTAATTGAACCAGATAATGAATCATATAATTTATCAATAGAAAATATCAAATCAGCCATTACAGATAAAACTAAGGTTATATTACCAGTACATCTCTATGGGCAAATTAACCCAATGGAAGAGATTATGGCGATAGCTAAAGAAAATAATCTCTTAGTCCTAGAAGATTGTGCCCAATCTCATGGAGCAAGTATTGATGGAATAAAAGCGGGAAACTGGGGAGATGCAGCTGGCTTCAGCTTTTACCCGGGGAAAAATCTTGGGGCATTAGGTGATGCTGGTGCTATTACAACTAATGATGATGAATTAGCTAGTGTTGTGACAGCGCTACGCAACTATGGTTCTCATCAAAAGTATTTAAACTTATATCAGGGTGTTAATAGCCGTTTAGATGAAATTCAGGCGGCTATGCTAAACGTCAAATTAAATTACTTAGAAAAAGAAACTAAAATCCGACAAGATATTGCTTTAATATATCTGGAAAATATCCAAAATTCACTAATTCAATTACCTATTACCGTTGAAGAATATATAAAAAATACAGAAAATCATGTGTGGCATTTGTTTGTTATTGCAACAAAACATAGAGAGCTACTACAAAAACACTTGCTCGAATGTGGTGTGCAAACATTAATTCACTATCCAACACCACCTCATAAACAACAAGCATATAAACAATATAGTTATATCAATTTACCTATAACTGAAAAAATTCATAAAGAAGTTCTAAGTATTCCAATAAGTCCAGTTATGAATAATGAAGAGATACATCAAGTCATTAACGCATGTAATTCATTCGTGATCAGCAGATGACATTAATTAAAACATCTATACTAAGCCTGATAGCTACCTTTTTTAAAATGTTATCAGGCCTAGTTATTAATAAAGCAATTTCTATATATATTGGCCCGTCAGGTTTAGCATTGATGGGCCAATTTCAAAATTTTATTCAAATTGCACTTTCTATGGCTCAAGGTGGTATAAATAATGGTATCGTAAAGTATACGGCTGAGCATGCACATAAGGATGATGAACTAAGTAATTTATTTAGTACAGGTATAAAAATTAGTTTTTTGACCTCAATAATTATAGCTTTATTTTTAATTTTATTTTCATATCAACTCTCCAATTTTATATTAGATAGTAACAATTATTTTTACTTATTTATTACATTAGGGTTTACTATTACTCTATTTGTTATTAATAATTTCTTTTTATCTATTTTAAATGGTTTAAAAGAAATTAAGACATTCATAAAAATAAATATAATTCAAAGTATATATTCATTAATTTTCACTTCGGCTTTTATTATATTTTTCGGAATGACTGGCGCTTTATTAGCACTTGCAACTAATCAATCAGTTATATTTTTTATATCATTATATCTCATAAAAAAAAATAATTTATTGAAATTTAATCTTTTTCAAAAAAAGTTTGATAAAAAAACAGCATTAAATTTATTGAAATTTTCGGAAATGGCAATTGTGGCATTAATTGCAACCCCTTTATCACAATTTATAATTAGAAAATACATTACAATAAATGTCAGTCTGACAGAAGCTGGCATATGGCAAGGTATGTCATATATATCAACAACTTATTTATTTATAATAACGACAGCCTTAGGAACATATTATTTACCAAAATTATCAGAACTAATGGATATATCTTCTTTAAAAAAAGAAATAATAAAAGGATATATAGTAATCATACCTATGGTTATATTTATAGGTGTTTTAATATTTAGCTCAAAAGATATTATAATACAACTGCTTTTTTCGGAAGAATTTCTTTCAATGCGTAATTTTTTCATATACCAAATATTGGGTGATGTTATAAAAATAATGGGGTGGTTACTTTCATATATAATGTTAGCTAAAGCAATGACAAAATGTTTTATTTTTTCAGAAATTATTTTTTTTGTCTCTTATACATGTTTATCAATACTATCTATTAATAAATTTGGAACTATTGGGGCAATATATGCTTATATAGCAAGCTACATTCTATATTTTTTCTTTGTTTTTTTTATCATTAATAAAAAATTGAAATTCATTAAATTATGATTATTTTATATATTATTACATTAATGTTATTCATTCCTTTCTTCTTTCTTTATAAAAATTGCATCAAAGAATCTAGTATAGAATTGAAAACATTATTAGTATATTCATTAGGTATTACTATTTTACCAGGAATACTTATTTCCCCTCTAATTTATGATATTACACCAAGATTAAAAAACATTACCTTAGAAACTAGCATATTAGTTTCTATTATTTCTTTATATTTTTTATCCATATTTTTAATCCCTATATATATAATAAATAAAAAATATAAAAATATAAAAATAGAATTAACACATTCAGATATCTCTTTATCAAAGCTGCTATTGTTATTATCTATTTTTTATTTATTTATAAGATTAATCTTATATTATAAGAATACACCTTTATATTTCATAATAAACAATGATGTTGCTGGAGCTGCACAATCTAGACAGTTAATTCAGAGCAAGAAACTAGGGATTGATATTCCATATATAGGTGCAACATTTAAGATATTTATATCTTTAACTACATATTCCTTCTATATAAGCTATTTGAAGCACAACAAATACTTTTATTATTTCCTGATAAGTTTTATTTTTTCTATATTATACTTTATATTGGACATGCAAAAGGCGCCAATATTTATTATCATAACCAATTTAATACTTATTTATTACAACCTAAAAAAACTCAATATTAAGCTTATTCTTTTAATTGTATTATCTTTATTATCTTTAATTACCTTAGTAATATCAACATCAGGAAACAATAATATATTACATATAATTTATAGTATCATTGATAGAATCATATTAGGACAAATTCAATCAATGTATTATATGTTTCAATATTTAGATCCTTCATTATCTGGATTTGGATATGATTTTTATTTTTCTTCTTTATTTAATGAAAGAACAAATGACTTACCACCAAATATAAAAATTATACCTTATATACCTTTATATGAAAACAATCATACATTAGTTAACGTAAATACATTTTACTTTGGTGACACATGGTCATATCTAGGGTGGTTAGGCATTTTCATTATACCTCCAATTATAGCTTTTATCTTTTATTTAACTTTAGTGTTTTTCGATAAAATTAAAAAAGACACTATTTACTTGTGCTTAAGCATTACATTTTTTTCATTTTATCCTATAACCAGATCACTAACAGAAATTTTATCCTTTAAATATTTATTACATTATATCATATTTGGATATATACCATTATTTATATTAAAAAACATTCACAAACATTTAAGAAAAAAAAATGAATACGGGAAAATTTAAAGCGAGTATAGTGCTGTTATGTTACAATCAAGAAAGAACAATTAAAGATTCTTTAATTTCTGCTATTAATCAAAATTATTCTTATAGATATAAAATAATTGTTTGTGATGATGGTAGTAAAGATAATACAGTTACTATAATTAATAATATTGCTAAAAACAATAAAAGCATCGTTGTGTTATCTAGTGATAAGAATGAAGGTATTGCTAAAAATTTTAATAAAGCTATTCCATATATAGAAGGTAGTTACTTTATCACTCAAGCTGGTGATGATATTTCTCTTCCCAATAGATTAGCGATTACAGAAAAATACCTTTTGAAAGATAATAACCAGGCATTTTTTAGTTCTACAATAGATATAGACTCCAAATCTAAGATTTTAAATACTAATCATGGAAGTAATATAAATGAAAGAAACAAAAAATTAGGTGGTTTAAATTTAATAACCTGTATTTTAAATGAAGGTGGAATTTTAGGTGCTTCAGCAGGATATAAAACATCAATAATTAAATATGGCCCACTTAGTTTAAGTAATTTTAGTGAAGATAAAATACTAACTGCCCGTGCAGCATCTTTAGGCAGTATTTATTTTTTTAATAATGCATTAGTTAAATATCGAAGAGGAAGTGGCGTATCTATTATTACATCACATACTTACTATAAGTCAATGGCAAAACTAATGTATCGAAGAAATCGATTTTATAAATCAATTATTTCAGATTGTTTATTGTCAAAAAAATTATATCTTATAAAAAATATAGATAAAAAAATATACAAATCTCGCCTTTCATCTTGGCATGCATATCAGCTTTTAAAAAACAAATTACCTTTTTATAAGTTTTTATTCTATACACTTATATATAGAAACTATAATAATATTACTGTAAGAGCTATATATCAATTTTTAAAAGGTAAAATTCATGCTTTATAAAGATCTCAGCCTGTTGATATCCACTATGGCGGGCAGAATAAACGGTGTTGACCAAGTAATAAAAAGTATTAAAAATAAAGAAATTAAATTTATTATCGTAATACAAAAATATTGCGATTTAAATGCTAGTGAGAGCGAATTAATAGATACACTCAATTTAAATGATAATATTACCATTATTTTCACCAATACAATCGGTGTTACAAAAAGTAGAAATATTGCTTTAAAGAACTTAAAAACAAAGTTTGCACTATTTTGTGATGATGATGTCATCTATACTAAAAATCTATTAGAAATACTAAAAGAATCATTTGATAAATATAATAACGCAGGCTTTTTAACTTTTAATATTCAGGATGAGTTTGGTAATCCTTTAAAAAATTATCCTTCTAAAATAATAAAACATTCTAAACTATCCATATTAAAAGTTGGTACTATTGAAATTGCTATTAATAGAGATGTTTGCCCTAGCTTTCTATTCCCTGAAGATATGGGGGCAGGTCAATATCTTTTTTGCTGTGATGAGCCTGTATTTCTTGGAGAGATTTTAAATTCAAAAGCTATAGGTTTTCACATACCTAAAACAATATGTACTCACCCCAAAGTATCTTCAGGTAAAAATTTAAAATCTAAACAAGCTCTACTTTCCCGTTATCACTGTTTTAATAGAATATTTGGAACAATAATTGGAAATTTTATTTTTATACTTTTTTTAATAAAGAATTTAAAGAAAGTAATATAGGATAATATGATGAAAATCACAATCTCTGGTACCGGCTATGTCGGTCTATCTAACGGAATACTTCTTTCCCAAAACAACAAAGTTGTTGCGTTAGATATCAATAAAGAAAAAGTTGAATTACTGAACAAAAAAATCTCTCCAATAACAGATAAAGAAATTGAAGAGTTTTTAGCAAGCAAAAAGCTCGACTTTACAGCTACATTAGATAAAGAATTCGCTTATAAAGATGCTGATTTCGTTATCATTGCAACGCCTACCGATTACGATCCTAAAACAAATTACTTTAACACATCTTCTGTAGAATCTGTTATCCGTGATGTTTTAGAATATAATCCAAGCACAACGATGATTATAAAATCAACAATCCCTGTTGGTTTTACCAAAGAAATGAGAGAGAAATATAATACAGATAATATTATTTTCTCTCCTGAATTCTTACGTGAAGGTCGTGCACTTTACGATAATCTTTATCCATCTCGTATTGTTATCGGTGAGCAATCAGAAAGAGCGCAAAAGTTTGCAGACCTTTTACAACAAGGTGCACTGAAAAAAGATATTGATGTTCTGTTCACTGACTCTACAGAAGCAGAAGCGATTAAACTATTTGCTAATACTTATTTAGCACTGCGTGTTGCTTACTTTAATGAGTTAGATAGCTATGCTCAAGCTTATGGCTTAAATGCAAAACAAATCATTGAAGGTGTCTGTTTAGATCCTCGTATCGGCAATCATTATAATAATCCATCGTTTGGTTATGGTGGTTACTGTTTACCAAAAGATACCAAACAACTGTTAGCAAACTACGACTCTGTTCCTAATAATATTATTAGTGCCATCGTTGAAGCTAACCGCACTCGTAAAGATTTTATTGCCGACTCAATTATCGCTAAATCACCAAAAATCGTAGGTGTTTATCGTTTAATTATGAAGTCTGGTTCTGATAATTTCCGTTCTTCCTCTATCCAAGGCATTATGAAACGCATTAAAGCCAAAGGGATTGAAGTGGTAATCTATGAACCAGAGATGAAAGAAGAAACCTTCTTTAATTCAAAATTAGTTCGTGATTTAAATGAATTTAAATCGATCTCTGATGTTATTATTACCAATAGAATGGCATCGTTACTAAGTGATGTTGAAGAAAAAGTTTATACCCGTGACCTATTTGGTAACGATTAATTATATAGATTTAGGTATCTCCTATGTTATTGACCCCGTCTAATGATAATACTCTCGTTTCTATTATAATGCCTTGCTTTAATTCAGCTAGTTTTATACAGGAATCTATTAGATCTGTCTTATCTCAAACTTATCATAATTTTGAATTAATAGTTATAGATGACGCATCTAAAGATAATAGCCTAGATATTATTAAGTCATTTAGTGATGAGAGAATAAAAATTATAGAATTAAAAACGAATCAAGGTGCAGGTCTTTCTAGAAATAAAGGAATTGAGGCTGCTCAAGGAAGATTTATTGCTTTTTTAGATAGCGATGATTTATGGCATAAAGATAAGTTATCATTACAAATAAGTTTCATGAAAGATAATGGACATCATCTTACATATACCGACTATCAATGCTTTGATAAAGCAGGCATGAAAAACATAAAAAAACCACCAAAATCAACAAATTATAATGATTTATTGTATTGTAATGTTATTGGATGTTTGACTGCTATTTATGATGCTCAATTAGTTGGTAAGCAATATATGCCGTTAATTAGAAAAAGACAAGATATGGGACTATGGCTAAAAATTATGAAAAATTATGGTCCTGCTTACTGTTTACCAAATGTTTTGGCATATTATCGACTTGATTCAGGTATGACACAAAATAAGGCTAATGCAGCTTTATATCAATGGGTATTTTATAGAAAAGAATTAAAATTCAATATATTAAAGTCAACTAAATATTTTATAGGCTATGCTTATAATGGTTTAATAAAAAATAAGGTATTTTGATATGATTACAATCATCGGTGGTTCAGGTTTTATTGGTACTCGTCTTTCAGATCAATTAACTAAAGAAAATATTGATTTTAAAATCGTAGATATCGCCAAAAGTGAGAAATACCCAGAGAAATGGGAATTTGGAGATGTTACAAAACCTGAATCATTACTTGAACCACTAAATGGCTCTAATGTTATTATTAATTTAGCCGCACAACATAAAGATAATGTTCACCCTATTAGTCTATATTATGATGTCAATGTGGATGGAGCTAAAAATGTTTGTGATGTTGCTGAACGACTAGATATTAAACATATCGTATTTACTTCATCCGTGGCTGTATATGGATTTGTTGAAAAAGAAACGGGTGAAGATGGAGAGTTCCATCCATTTAACGATTATGGAAAATCAAAGCTTGAAGCTGAACATAAATATGAAGCTTGGTATAAAAAAAATATTACGAATACTTTAGTTGTTATCAGACCAACTGTTGTATTTGGTGAAGGAAATCGAGGTAATGTCTATAACTTATTCCGTCAAATAGCATCAGGTAAGTTTTTAATGGTTGGCTCTGGTAATAATCAAAAATCAATGGCTTACGTGGAAAATATTGCTTCATTTTTAAAATTTGCTACCCAACTAAAGGCAGGACATCACATATTTAATTATATTGATAAGCCTGACTTTACAATGAATGAACTCACCGACATTATTTATACAGCTTTAGATAAACGTCATAGCCATATTAAAGTACCTTATGCTATTGGATTACTTGGCGGGTATTGCTTTGATATTCTTTCAAAAGTAACTGGTAAAGAATTCCCTGTTAGTAGTATTCGAATCAAAAAATTCTGTGCTCGTACTCAATTTAAATCAAATAGTATTGCTAATACTGATTTTAAAGCTCCAGTGACTCTTGAGCAAGGTATTGCTAACACAGTGAAAAATGAATTTTTATAAAAAATTAGTTTTAAACGATCTTTGTATTAACAAATAATTAAAATATACCCTACACTTCTCAAGTTACTTTCTAATAAAAAATTAATTTCATGTTAATTTAATAAGTATATGATCCTTATAATTACTAAATACACTATACGTTTACTAGCGAGTGAAAATTAACACTAAAATATATATTTTTATTCTAGTATAGTGAAATTATATAAATATACTTTAGATAAGAGAAACCATGAAAATCACAATCTCCGGAACCGGCTATGTCGGTCTATCTAACGGGATACTTCTTTCCCAAAACAACAATGTTGTTGCATTAGATATCAATAAAGAAAAAGTTGAATTACTTAACAAAAAAATCTCTCCAATTACAGATAAAGAAATTGAAGAGTTTTTAGCAACCAAAGAGCTCGACTTTACGGCTACATTAGATAAAGAATTCGCTTATAAAGATGCTGATTTCGTTATCATTGCAACGCCTACCGATTATGATCCTAAAACAAATTACTTTAACACATCTTCTGTAGAATCTGTTATCCGTGATGTTTTAGAATATAATCCAAATACGACAATGATTATTAAATCAACCATTCCTGTTGGTTTTACAAAAGAAATGAGAGAGAAATATAATACGGATAATATTATTTTCTCACCAGAATTCTTACGTGAAGGTCGTGCACTTTACGATAACTTATACCCTTCTCGTATTGTGATTGGCGAGCAATCAGAAAGAGCACAAAAGTTTGCAGACCTTTTACAACAAGGTGCATTAAAGAAAGATATTGATGTTCTGTTCACTGACTCAACAGAAGCAGAAGCTATAAAATTATTTGCTAATACTTATTTAGCACTGCGTGTTGCTTACTTTAATGAACTTGATAGCTATGCTGAATCTTACGGTTTGAACTCAAAACAAATCATTGAAGGTGTCTGTTTAGATCCTCGTATCGGCAATCATTATAATAATCCATCATTCGGTTATGGTGGTTATTGCTTACCAAAAGATACTAAACAGCTATTAGCAAACTACGACTCGGTACCTAATAATATTATTAGTGCCATCGTTGAAGCTAATCGCACACGTAAAGACTTTATTGCAGACTCAATTATCGCTAAATCGCCAAAAATCGTGGGCGTTTATCGTTTAATTATGAAATCTGGTTCTGATAATTTCCGCTCTTCCTCTATCCAAGGCATTATGAAGCGTATTAAGGCCAAAGGTATCGAAGTGGTGATTTATGAGCCAGAAATGAAAGAAGAAACCTTCTTTAACTCAAAATTAATTCGTGATTTAAATGAGTTTAAAACTATGTCTGATGTCATTATTACCAATAGAATGTCATCTGTACTAAACGACGTTGAAGAAAAAGTTTATACTCGAGATCTCTTTGGTAACGACTAAACCGATTTTATATGCTCAATATCGTCTTATTTGAACCCGAAATTCCACCGAATACGGGTAATATTATCCGCCTGTGTGCTAACACAGGCTTTCATCTTCATTTGATCCAACCATTGGGTTTTACTTGGGATGATAAACGTCTGCGTCGTGCAGGGCTTGATTATCGTGAGTTTGCTGATATTAAACAGCACCACGATTACTATGCTTTTTTAGAAAGTGAAGGTTTAAACCCTGATAATGCACAATCGCCAACTGGCGCACGTGTATTTGCGTTAACGACAAAAGGCACACCAACACATAGTAATGTGAGTTATCAAGATGGAGATTATCTCCTTTTTGGGCCTGAAACTCGTGGTTTACCGCCTTATGTGTTAGACAATATGCCAACACAGCAGAAAATCAGAGTTCCAATGCTTGCTGATAGCCGTAGTATGAACCTGTCAAATACCGTTGCCGTTGTGGTTTTTGAAGCATGGCGTCAACTTGGTTATCCTGGTGCGTTATTAAGAGATTGATCTTTCGATACAAAAATGACCTTATAGGATTTATATTTCCAATAAGGTCATTTTTATTTATGCTTCCAAGAACATCACTATTCCAATCTATTTTTTCTTATTATATTTTTTCATCAAAAAATACCATCTCGCTCTCAATTTCATTAAAAATGATGAGAAATCATTTACTAGTACCTTCCTTTCTAAGATTTTTTTCTTAAAGCTATTTTTTAATTTTAGTTCTTCACTATATTCTTTAGCATTAAATTGCTGTTCAATCTTTTCAAGTAGGGCTTTACACCTTACTACCTGTTCTTTAGTTTTTTTATTATTATCTAATAATAACGCATAATCCTCTTCATTAATGAGAATACCAAAATACTTTAATAGTTTTCGTCCTAATTTTTCAGCTGTATTTTTTTGAATTTCTTTATATTTAGAGCGTTCTACTGTTGGGTGAGTACGGTAATAAAGTAATGGTATAGGAAGATTATGAAGCTTAATTTTTCCTGTTATGATTAGATTTACCCATAAACCATAATCTTCTGCGTAAAGATCCTCTTTGTTATATCCACCAACAGATAAAATATCCAATTTCCGATAAATAACGGTTGGATGAGCTAATGAACAATCGTAAAGGCTAGAGATAACAATATCTGTATGTGTTTCAGGGTAAATATTAATTCTATCAGGATCTTCTTGATAAATAAAACCACCACCACACACACTGATATTGGGATTATCTACCATAAATTGATACTGTTCTTCTAATCTTGAAGCAATCGCTATATCATCAGAATCCATTCGAGCAATAAGATCACATGAGGCTAGCTTTAATCCCTTATTTAAAGATGCAATTAACCCAATATTCTCTTCATTGATAATAACTTTTATTCTTGGATCTTTTTCAGCATTTTCTTTTAAAATATTAAATGAATTATCTGTTGAGCCATCACTAATAATGAGAAACTCAAATTCAGTGAATGTTTGGTTCAATATAGAATCTATAGACTCTTGTAGGTACTTCTCATCATTATATACCGACATTAATACGGTAATTTTAGGCATAATATTTTTCATTAATATATTTTCAGCAATATTTATTAATCTCAAAACTCATCTTATTAATATACCTACACCCTTCTCCCACATCCTTTAATACCAATGCGTGAGCACCAATCACCGCATTATCACCTATCTCTATCTCTCCGCCAATAATCGAAGAATTACAACCAATATAAACATGGTTGCCAACTCGAATATCTGCTTTGCCATCCTTATCTTTTACGCCGATGGTCACACCTTGCATTAATGTCACATTCTCACCTAATTGGCAGTAATTAGTCAGTACGATCCCTATGGGATGAGGTAACGAAAGGCCTTTGCCTATGCGAGCTCTTAGTGAGATATCGTTGCAATATTTACGATTATTTTTAGTACCAATACGAATGCCTAATTTTTTAAGAAAACGATTTTTAGAAAAATAAAAGAATTGGGCGACACGCCACCAAAATAGATAACGTGAACGTTGACAGAAAAAGACGCGATGAAATAGTCTTATCCAACTAAAAGGCTTGTTATCACCAATATACTCAGCATGTAAACAAGCCTTAAGTTCAGAGAGCATAACTTCAGTTAATGCCATTAAATGCCATCACCACATTCAAAACCAGACACCACACCATTAAAGTGTTGATCCATATCGAGTGAAGGCTTGTCACTCGTTGGCTTACCGACAATACGGGCAGGAACACCAGCAACTGTAGTGTGTGCAGGAACTTCATGTAAAACGACTGATCCCGCACCAATTTTGGCACCGCGACCAATCTCAATATTACCGAGTATTTTAGCACCCGCACCAATCATCACACCTTCACGTACTTTAGGATGACGATCACCACAAGTTTTACCTGTTCCACCTAAAGTCACGGATTGTAAAATAGAAACATCGTTCTCTACAATAGCCGTTTCACCAATGACAATGCCCGTTGCGTGATCAAGCATAATACCGTGACCAATACGTGCAGCAGGGTGAATATCGACACCAAAAGTCACAGAGATTTGGTTTTGCAGATAAACGGCAAGCGCTTTACGATCTTGGTTCCATAACCAATGAGCTATACGATAAGCCTGTAGCGCATGAAACCCTTTTAAATAAAGTAGTGGCGTAGAGTATTTATCAACTGCAGGGTCACGTAAACGAACGGCTGAAATATCATAAGCCGCTGATTCAATCATAGAATTATCGCTACGATATGCTTCTTCAACAATCTCACGAACAGCGATCGCAGGCATCGTCTGAGTTGCCAGCTTATTCGCCAACATATAACTTAAGGCGCTCCCTAAGTTTTCATGTTTGAGTAATGTCGCATGGAAGAAACTCGCCAAAATTGGCTCACAATCTGCCAAACATCTTGCTTCATTTTTAATATGATCCCAGACTCTTTTTAGCTCTTCTAGCGACATACTCACTCTCATTCTTTTTACATTGAAGCCTAAGTAAAAACTTAGGCTTTTTATGTTTAAAACAGAAATAAATAACTATCTAAAATAGACTTAGAAAAGATTGCTGTCTATCTCATCTTTAGTGGCTCGGCCTAATAAAGATAATGCGGCTTCTTTCGCGTCTTTATGCTGATATAAAATTTGGTAGATCTGCTCTGTGATAGGCATTTCAACACCGACTTGTTCTGCTAATGCTCGAACTTCTTTGGTATTGCGATAACCTTCAACGACTTGCCCAATTTTTTCTTGGGCAGTATCAACATCAAAACCTTGGCCTAGCATCATACCAAATCGACGATTACGAGATTGGTTATCGGTACAGGTTAAAACTAAATCTCCCAATCCTGCCATTCCCATAAACGTTGCCGCATCTGCACCTAATGCTTTACCTAAACGGCTCATTTCAGCAAGGCCACGAGTGATTAGTGCTGTACGTGCATTCGCACCAAACCCCATACCATCAGACATACCTGCGCCAATCGCAATCACGTTTTTTACCGCGCCACCTAATTGCACACCGATAAAGTCAGGATTTTTATACACACGGAAACTTTTGCCACAATGGAACAACTGCTGTAACTCTTCAGAGAAGGTATTGTTCGTTGATGCAACTGAAATCGCAGTAGGCAGACCTGCTGCAAGCTCTTTGGCAAAAGTAGGGCCTGATAAAACTGCTAGCGGGATTTCATTACCTAATACTTCACGCGCTACATCTTGCAACAAGCGACCAGTATGAGCCTCAAGTCCTTTTGTCGCCCAAACAACACGTGCATCCTGACGTAAAAAGGGTTTGATCTGTTGTAATACATCACCAAAAACATGGCTTGGGATCACAACAAGAATATTACGGCTGGCTTCAATGGCTTTTTGCAAAGAAGCTTCCATGTATAAACTATCAGGAAAGGAAACATCGGGCAGAAATGCCTGATTACAGCGTGCTTGCTCTAATGCAGCAACATGCTCAGGATCATGACCCCAAAGTACAACATCATGGCCATTGCGCGCTAAGGTAATCGCTAAAGCGGTGCCGTATGAACCGGCACCGATAACTGTCATAGAAGCGTTCATTAAGCTTCTTCAGCCCCTTCATTAGCAGCATCAGTTTGTTGCTGTTGTAAATAGTTCATAAACAACGCATCAAAGTTAACTGGTGCTAAGTTCAGTTGTGGGAAAGTACCACGGCTGACTAAGTTAGTGATACATTCACGAGCATAAGGGAACAGAACGTTAGGGCAATATGCACCTAAGCAATGTGCTAATTGAGTGCCTTCAATACCTTCAACAGTGAAGATACCTGCTTGTTGCACTTCGCACAGGAATGCAGTTTCGTTATCCATAGTTGCAGTTACAGTGACACGCAAAATAACTTCATACACATTTTCAGCTAAAGTATTAGAAGATGTATCTAGATCTAATTTAACTTCTGGTTGCCACTCTTTTTGGAAAACTTGTGGAGCATTAGGCGCTTCAAAAGAGATATCTTTTGTATAGATACGCTGAATTTGAAAAGTCATCTCTTGGTTTTGCTGTTCTGACATAATAATCTTACCTTTTTATATCCTTATTAATTGAATAGCAGTAAGTATAGAACTCAATCTGCTCGCTCGTTATTTTTTACCCTTAGCCAGTGGTAAATTTTCACCACTCCAGCCTGAAAGACCATCTTTTAAGATAAAGACTTTTTCAAAACCGAGTTTAATTAGGCTTTCAGCAGGTTTTGCACCTTCAATGCCTGACGGTGATACAACAATAACTGGCTGTGATTTATATTTCTCCAGCTCAGCAATATTATTATTTTTGATTTCAGAAGGCGTTAAATTGATAGAATCAATGATGTGTCCTTTACGGAATTCATCACGGCTACGGATATCAACACATACCGCATTCTCTTTATTTATCAAAGAAATCGCTTCTGTACGGGAAATATTTTTCGTCTTAGAAAAAAGCCCTTTAAAGGTCAATACAATGACCGCCACCAGCAGCGCAACCCAAACAAAACTTAACAGGGTGTGCCGGTTGAAAAATTGCATTACTTCTTGCAGCATAGGATGCAATCACTCTCGTTAGTTAAAAATAGTATCAAAGAGCCAAAGTATACCTTTGTCATGGCGCAATTACAGCCTATTCCTGCGTTTCTCTTTCAGTTTTTGCGGAAAGTTTCTCAACAATCATTTTTTTTATTGACGGATTTATGTACCATTAGCATCGGATTTATGAAAAATGATGAATTAAAAAGGTCACCCCTTTTTACTCTACAAGATCCCTCTTCAGGCAAGCTATTAATAAATCAGCATCCCTTATAATGGCTATTTACGTAGAAATCACCCTTTGCGTAAAATTCACACCTGTCTGAGAAACAACAATCTGTTATTTATTTAAAAGTATTGAGAACACGAGCATGTCGCAAACAAATCAAGTGCCTAAAATTGGATTCGTTTCATTAGGTTGTCCTAAAAATTTAGTGGACTCTGAACGTATCCTAACCGAACTGCGTACAGAAGGTTATCAAGTTGTTCCTACCTATAATGATGCTGATTTAGTCATCGTCAACACCTGTGGGTTTATTGACAGCGCAGTACAAGAATCACTAGAAGCAATTGGTGAAGCACTCGATGAAAACGGTAAAGTCATTGTTACTGGTTGTTTAGGTGCAAAAGAGAATCAAATTCGTGAAGTGCACCCAAAGGTACTCGAAATCACAGGACCTCATAGTTACGAACAAGTTTTATCACATATTCATCACTATGTACCAAAACCTGATCACAACCCTTTTATCAGCCTTGTACCCGAACAAGGTGTCAAGTTAACACCTCGTCATTACGCCTATTTGAAAATTTCTGAAGGTTGTAATCATCGTTGTACATTCTGCATCATCCCATCAATGCGTGGTGATTTAGACAGTCGTCCAATTGGTGAAGTATTAAATGAAGCCAAAAGATTAGTCAACGCAGGGGTAAAAGAATTACTGGTTATCTCACAAGATACGTCTGCTTATGGTGTTGATACTAAGCATCAAACAGGATTTTGGGATGGAATGCCAGTTAAAACCAGTATGGTGAGTCTATGTGAACAGCTTGCAAAATTAGGGATTTGGGTTCGTTTGCATTATGTTTATCCGTATCCACATGTTGATGATGTTATTCCTTTAATGGCTGAAGGCAAAATTTTGCCTTATTTAGATATTCCATTACAACACGCAAGCCCGAAAGTTTTAAAACTGATGAAACGCCCAGGCTCTGTTGAGCGCACCTTAGAGCGTGTAAAACGCTGGCGTGAAATTTGCCCCGAATTAACCTTACGTTCTACTTTTATTGTTGGTTTTCCGGGTGAAACAGAAGAAGATTTCCAAATGTTATTGGATTTCCTCACCGAAGCACGCTTAGATCGTGTTGGTTGCTTTAAATACAGCCCTGTTGATGGCGCGAAAGCGAATGAATTAGCCGATCAAGTACCTGAAGAAGTGAAAGAAGAACGCTATCACCGTTTTATGAAACTACAACAACAAATTTCGACTGAACGCTTACAAGAGAAAATTGGTAAAGTGCTACTTGTTATGATTGATGAAGTCGATGAAGAAGGCGCTATTGGTCGAAGTATGGCTGATGCACCTGAAATTGATGGTGCGGTTTACCTTAATGAGCAGTTTGATGTTGAACCAGGACAAATCGTTCGTGTTCTTATTGAACATGCAGATGAATATGACCTTTGGGGTACTATCGTCGAATAATATCTCTTGTGGACAGCGTGATATTTTATTGCGCTGTCACACGGATTGCCTCTTTTTTCCTCTCTCCTTCTATTATTGCTTTATAATCTCTTATTAATTGAATAGATTACCTGTTAGGTATTATCTGAAATTTCGGCTTTATTTCATGTTAGCTGGTCAGTTGTTTTGTGGCATGAAATAATCTTACAAACTGTTATGAAAGGTACGTTGGTCAGATGGCAGAGAAAATGGATCTTCAAAAAAAAACACATCAGTCTTATCGTGTATTTTCTTTACCGTTAATCACGTTGCTTATTAGTACAACTCTCTTTTCAGCCGCACCTGTTTTTGCCAATTCATTAACAGATAACCGCAATCAATTAAAAGATCTACAAACCACGATTGCGGAAAAAGAGAAACAAGTTCAAGAGCAACAAAAACAACGTACTGCGCTTCTTAATCAATTAAAAACGCAAGAAACACAAATCTCTAATGCAGGTCGTTCAGTGCATGAAACTCAAAGTCGCTTACAAACTTTAGGTAAAGAGATCAAAACCATCACCGCGAATATTGCACGTCTACAAAAACAATATCATTCACAACAAGAGTTATTAGCCCGCCAAATGGACGCCGCTTATCGTCAGGGTAAACACCAAGGTATTGAACTTCTATTTCGTGGGGAAGAAGGCCAGCGTGAAGAGCGTATTCTAGCGTATTACAGCTATATCAACGACGCACGAAAAGAGACAATGGCCGAACTGGCTCAAACCTCAAAAGAGCTTGAGGCTGAAAAAACCGCACAGCAAGCAAAACAGAACGAACAAAAACAAGTCTTAACTAAACAACAGCAAGAAAAACAAAAGCTTGATAACGCATTAGCAGCTCGACAAAAAACACTAACCCAACTTGAATCCACCTTAAAAGCGGATCAGAAAAACTTAGCCACTATGCGAGCTAACGAAGCCCAATTAAGAAATAAAATCGCTCAAGCAGAGCGAGAAGCTAAGGCCCGTGCAGAGCGAGAAGCTCGAGAAGCTGCCCGCATCGCCGCCAAACAACGTGAAGCCCAACAGCGAGGTTCAACCTATAAACCAACGGCTGAAGAACAATCATTGATGTCACGTACAGGCGGTTTAGGTAAACCTGCAGGACAAGCTATTTGGCCAATTAGGGGCTCTTTATTACACCGTTTTGGTGAATCTATTTCTGGCTCTGGTGAATTACGTTGGAAAGGAATTGTGATACCTGCAGCTCAAGGCACAGAGGTAAAAGCCATTGCTGATGGTCGTGTATTACTTGCAGATTGGCTTCAAGGTTATGGTTTAGTTGTCGTGGTTGAACATGGGAAAGGAGATATGAGCCTTTACGGTTATAACCAAAGTGCTTTAGTGAATGTCGGTCAGCAAGTAAAAGCGGGCCAATCTATTGCTTTAGTCGGTAATAGTGGTGGACAAGAGCGTTCAGCACTCTATTTTGAAATTAGACGTCAAGGAAAAGCAGTAAACCCCGTTCCTTGGCTTGGGAGGTAGGTTTGAAATTACTTGGCACATTACAACGCAAGAGTGCTTTTTTACTTAGTTTAATGTTGCTAAGTCTGGTTGTGAGTACACCTACATTTGCAGCCAAATTAGCCATTGTGATTGATGATTTTGGGTATCGTAAAAAAGAAGATAACCAAATTTTGCAACTTCCAACTGCGGTTTCTATCGCCATTTTGCCTGATTCACCTCATGGAAAAGAAGTGGCGAATAAAGCACATGCACAAGGGCGGGAAATTCTTATCCATATGCCCATGGCGCCCATTAGTAAACAACCTCTAGAGCGCGACACACTAAAACCGTCAATGGATCAGGCTGAAATTAACCGTATTATTCAACATGCTATTAATAATGTCCCTTACGCTGTCGGTATGAATAACCATATGGGCAGTGCGATGACATCAGATAGACAAGCGATGGATAGAGTTATTAAAGCGCTTAATCACTCAAACCTCTATTTTTTAGATAGCGTAACCATTGGTAATACACAAGCTGCCATTGCTGCTAAAGCCGCAGGAGTTCCTTCTTTGCGTCGCCATGTCTTTCTCGATAACGTACAAACAGAAGCTGAGACTCGCCAACAACTTGCTCGTGCAATTGCTTTAGCGCGAAAAAATGGCTCAGCCATCGCTATTGGACACCCTCACCCTTCTACCGTCAGAGCATTGCAACAACAACTGCCTTTACTACCTGCTGATATTCAACTTGTAGCGCCGAGTGCGCTATTAAAACCACAAACAGAAAAACCGGCACAGCCTGAACCACCAAAAGTTGTACCACCAACAAAACAACCGCAAGAGCCAAAACCCGCTTCATGGTTAAAACCCGCACAAGAAGCGATTGTTTCGATGAAAAAAAGTACGCTGATTAATACGTTATCCAATGGATTTGGCTCATCAGAAAAAAAGATATTACCCTCTCCACCTAGTCCTAATTCAATGGATGAAATTAAAAAGTAACGCAATAAAAAAGAGCCTTAAAAGGCTCTTTTTTTGCTTAATTGACCCGTCCTAAATAAGGTTAACACTTTTCCAATCTGAAATTGGAGAATGTAATGAAACCAATCACTAAACGAACTCAACGCGATTATTCTCTCGCTTTTAAATTACAGCTTGTTGAC
>NZ_PENV01000020.1:0-96296 GCF_003144375.1 Proteus genomosp. 4 str. ATCC 51469 | reverse complement strand
AGAAGCTCGGCTTAAATCCGATTTTTTCGAAGCTGTGGTTAAAGTCATGGATAGAGACTTTGGAGTTCGTTTGTCAAAAAAGCGCAAAGCCGAGTTATTAAAGAAAAAACGGTTAAAAACCTCACCGTAACAATCGCTTGCCGTTTTATGCAGATCAGCCGACAGGCTTATTACAAGAGACTGGATAGAACTGAGGAACGAAAGAAAGCCGATTCAGCCATCATTGATGTTGTTAAATCTGAACGAGTCTTACAACCTCGACTGGGTGGGCGTAAATTACATTTTATTTTAAAGCAAAAACAGATGGTTATTGGTCGCGATCGGCTATTTTCTTTATTGAAGGAACATCAGTTACTGGTGCCTAATAAACGGGCTTATCATCGAACAACCTTAAGCCATCATCGTTTTTATCGGCATCCAAATTTAATTAAGTCGGGGTTTATCCCCACACAACCAGAACAGCTTTGGGTAGCAGATATTACCTATTTATCGACGCATGAAGGTGATACTTATTTAAGTTTAATTACGGATGCGTATTCACGAAAAATCGTGGGATATCATCTAGATGACAATATGAAAACAAGTTCAGTGAAGAAATCGTTGGTTCTGGCGTTAAAAAAACGAACTTCGACAACTTCGTTAATCCATCATTCAGATCGAGGAATACAGTATTGTTCTTCGGAATATCAGGAGATACATAAAGAGCATAATATTCAATGCTCTATGACTGATGGGTATGATTGTTATCAAAATGCCTTAGCAGAACGAATTAATGGAATATTAAAAATGGAGTATCTACTGATAAAACCGAGTAATCTGGAACAAGCAAGAAAATTAGTAGAAGAATCAATTCAACTCTATAATGAAAAACGGCCACACTTATCGTTAAACTATAAAACGCCCGATGAAGTACATCGAGCGTTTTATGCCTGAAAAGTTGTCAACCTATATCAGGACTAGTCAAATGATCACTCATTACTGCCAATCTAGAATCACTTTACCTGATTGGCCAGAACGCATGATATCAAAGCCTTTTTGGAATTCATCGATTGGGAATTGATGAGTAATAATTGGAGTAAGATCAAGACCTGATTGAATAAGCGCGGCCATTTTGTACCACGTTTCAAACATTTCACGACCATAGATACCTTTAATAAACAGCCCCTTAAAGATAACTTGTCCCCAATCAATTGCCATATCGGAAGGTGGAATACCTAAAAGGGCAATGCGACCGCCATGATTCATGGTGTTAAGCATAGTACGAAACGCTGGAGGTGCCCCAGACATCTCTAAACCTACGTCAAACCCTTCGGTCATACCCAACTCTTTCATAACATCAGTCAGGTTCTCTTTGCTAACATTAACGGCTCGGGTAACACCCATTTTTTTCGCGAGATCAAGGCGATATTCATTAACATCAGTGATCACCACATGACGAGCCCCAACATGTTTACAAATTGCAGCGGCCATAATTCCAATAGGGCCAGCGCCAGAGACCAGTACATCTTCACCCACTAAATCAAAAGATAACGCAGTATGTACAGCATTACCAAAAGGGTCAAAAATAGCGGCTAACTCATCAGGAATGTTGTCTGGAATTTTAAACGCATTAAAAGCAGGAATAACTAGATATTCTGCAAAGCAACCCGGGCGATTAACACCGACACCAATAGTATTACGACATAAATGAGTGCGACCACCACGACAATTACGGCAATGACCGCAAGTGATATGCCCTTCACCAGAAACACGATCACCAATATTAAAACCTTTAACTTCCTGCCCTATCGCAACAATTTCGCCGATATATTCATGGCCTACAACCATAGGAACAGGAATTGTTTTTTGTGACCACTCATCCCAGTTATAAATATGAACGTCAGTGCCACAAATTGCTGTTTTACGAATTTTGATCATCACATCGTTATGACCAAGTTCAGGTACTGGAACATCAGTCATCCAGATACCTTCTTGTGCTTTTAATTTTGACAATGCTTTCATAGAGTAACCTTATGCAATCACATTAAGTTCTTTGCCAATTTTGATAAATGCCGCCACTGCACGCTCAATTTGTTCAGTAGTGTGTGCTGCCGACATTTGCGTACGAATACGTGCTTGCCCTTGTGGTACAACAGGATAGAAGAATCCTGTGACATAAATTCCTTCATCAAGTAAACGAGTTGCAAATTCTTGCGCTAATTTAGCTTCACCTAACATCACTGGAATAATGGCATGATCAGCACCCGCCAATGTAAAACCAGCGGCACTCATTTTTTCACGGAAAAGAGAGGCGTTGCGCCATAAACGAGCACGTATTTCATCTCCTGATTTCAGCATATCTAAAACAGCAATAGAGGCTGAAACAATTGCAGGGGCTAATGAATTGGAGAATAAATAAGGGCGAGAACGTTGACGTAACCACTCAACGACTTCTTTACGTGCTGCGGTATAACCACCAGAAGCACCACCTAGCGCTTTACCTAAAGTACCCGTGATAATGTCAACTCTTCCCATTACATCGCAATATTCATGGGTGCCCCGACCTTGTGCCCCTACAAAACCCACGGCATGAGAATCATCAACCATGACGAGAGCACCAAATTCATCAGCTAAATCACAAATAGATTTTAGATCAGCAATAACACCATCCATTGAAAACACACCATCAGTGGCGATCATGATATGACGGGCATTATCTGCTTTGGCTTGTTCTAGTTGAGTGCGAAGTTCTACTATATCGTTATTGGCATAGCGATAGCGTTTCGCTTTGCATAAACGCACACCATCAATAATAGACGCATGGTTTAAGGCATCAGAAATAATGGCATCTTCTGGGCCCATTAATGTTTCAAATAATCCACCATTGGCATCAAAGCAAGATGAATACAAAATGGCGTCTTCCATTCCCAAAAATTCAGCAATTTTATTTTCTAATGTTTTATGTGAATCTTGAGTACCACAAATAAAACGGACAGATGCCATACCAAATCCGTGGCTATCCATACCTGCTTTTGCGGCTTCAATTAATTTTGGGTGATTAGCAAGACCTAAATAGTTATTGGCACAGAAGTTAATAACATGGCTTCCGTCAGCAACTGCGATATCTGCGTTTTGTGAAGAAGTGATGATGCGCTCATTTTTAAAGAGGCCATCTTGACGAGTTTGTTCGAGTTGTTGATTAATTTGTTGATAAAATGCGGGAGTAGACATACTTTCTCCTAAGACAGCAAGCTGAAAAGCGAAAACATAAATAGTTTGACTATAATATAGTCAATATTGTTTCTTATTCTATGCCTTTGTTCTATTAAAAACGACAAATGTAAATAAATAATGTTATTTATGTAATTAAGATCACTAATACACACTGCATTTTTTGAGAATTTCAGTCTGTTGTTCCGTGATGAATACTACCGTTAACGCTGTTCAGTGTTATTATAGACCTAGAGCTAATTTTAAGATTTTTATATGAAGGGGTAGCCACATGATTATCGTCACGGGCGGTGCAGGTTTTATCGGCAGCAATATTGTTAAAGCATTAAATGATGAAGGTTATACCGATATTTTGGTTGTTGATAACCTCAAAGATGGCACCAAATTCGTTAATTTAGTTGATCTAAACATCACTGATTATATGGATAAGGAAGATTTTATTGCGAGCGTTGTTGCTGGTGATGATTTTGGTGATATCGATGCTGTTTTCCATGAAGGTGCTTGCTCTTCTACCACTGAGTGGGATGGCAAGTATATGATGGATAACAACTATCAATATTCTAAAGAGCTACTTCATTTTTGTCTTGAACGCCAAATTCCTTTCTTATATGCCTCTTCTGCAGCCACTTATGGTGGTCGCACTGATAATTTTATCGAAGATAGAAAATACGAAGCACCTTTAAATGTCTACGGCTATTCAAAATTCTTATTTGATGAATATGTACGCCAGATTTTACCTGAAGCAGATTCGATGATTTGTGGCTTCCGTTATTTTAATGTTTATGGCCCTCGAGAAGGGCATAAAGGTGGCATGGCAAGTGTTGCATTCCATTTAAATAACCAAGTGAATGCGGGCCAAAATCCAAAATTATTTGAAGGTAGCGAAACCTTCCAACGTGATTTTATTTATGTTGGAGATGTGGCTGCGGTTAATTTATGGTTCTGGCGTAATAATGTATCCGGTATTTTTAACTGCGGTACAGGCCGTGCGGAATCATTCCAAGCTGTTGCCGATGCTGTTATTGCTCATCATAAAGATAAAGATCTCTCTATTGAACATATTGAGTTCCCTGAGAAATTGAAAGGTCGTTATCAAGCCTTTACTCAAGCTGATCTAACAAATTTACGTAAAGCAGGTTATTCCGCACCTTTTAAAACAGTTGCTGAAGGCGTAGAGCTTTATATGCAATGGTTAAATCAAGGTAAGTAATCACTGTTTATGAAAATCTTTGTGGTAGGGCCGTCATGGGTCGGGGATATGATGATGTCCCAAAGTCTTTATCGTACATTGAAAGCATTACATCCGGCGGCAACAATTGATGTAATGGCACCTGCATGGTGCCGTCCATTACTGGAAAAAATGCCAGAAGTTGATAATGCGATCCCAATGCCATTAGGGCACGGTGCTTTAGCCATTGGTGAACGCCGTCGCTTAGGAAAACAATTAAAAGGGCAAGGTTATACTCACGCTTATGTATTACCTAACTCGTTTAAGTCTGCATTAGTCCCTTTCTTTGCAGATATTTCTAAACGCACAGGATGGCGTGGAGAAATGCGCTATGGGCTATTAAATGATTTACGACCTTTAGACAAAGACGCATTTCCTTTAATGGTTGAACGCTATGTTGCACTTGCTTATGACAAACAAAAGGTGCAAAAAGCGACTGATTTACCTCAACCTTTGTTATGGCCTAAGTTATCCGTAACCGAGAGTGATATCTCTACCACATTGCATCAATTTTCGTTATCTACTCAACGTCCTGCTATTGGTTTTTGCCCAGGTGCTGAATTTGGCCCTGCTAAACGTTGGCCTCATTACCATTACGCCGCTTTAGCACAGAAACTGATTGAGCAAGGTTATCAGATCTTCTTATTTGGTTCTCAAAAAGATAAAGAAGCGGGTGAAGAGATAAAACAAACCTTAACACCAGAAGCACGTGAAGCGTGTTTTAATCTTGCTGGCGAAACCAGTCTTGAGCAGGCGGTTAATTTAATTGCATCTTGTAAAGCGGTCGTCAGTAATGACTCTGGCTTAATGCATGTTGCTGCCGCGTTAGAGCGTCCGTTAGTGGCACTTTATGGCCCAAGTAGCCCTGACTTTACCCCTCCTTTATCACATAAAGCGCGCGTGATCCGTTTAATTACTGGCTACCACAAAGTACGTAAAGGGGATGCCGAACAAGGCTATCACCAAAGCTTAATTGATATTCAGCCAGAGAAGGTTTTTGCTGAATTAGAAAGTTTATTGTCAACGGAGCCATCAGCGTGAAGCGGGTATTAATCGTTAAAACCTCCTCCATGGGTGATGTCTTACATACATTGCCAGCATTAACTGATGCAATAAATGTTTATCCTGATATTCGTTTTGATTGGGCAGTCGAAGAAGGCTTTGCACAGATCCCTAGCTGGCATCAAGCCGTTGATACGGTTATTCCTGTGGCAATACGCCGTTGGCGAAAAAACTGGTTTAGTGCCCCTATTCGTGCTGAGCGCGCACAATTTCGCCGCGCTATTCAAGCTCATCATTATGATGCCGTTATTGATGCGCAAGGGTTACTGAAAAGTGCATTCTTAGTGACTCGATACGCCAAAGGCACTAAACATGGTTATTCTCGTCAATGTGCCCGCGAGCCTTTAGCAAGTTTCTTTTACGACATTCGCCACAATGTCAGTAAAAAAATGCATGCTGTTGAACGAATTCGCCAACTATTTGCACTAAGCTTAAATTATCCGACCCCACAGTCTCAGGGGGATTATGGAATTGCACAACATTTTCTCTCACTTCCCGCCTTTGATGAGCGCCCTTATTTAGTCTTTTTACACGCAACTACGCGTGATGAAAAACATTGGCCTGAATCCCATTGGAGAGAGTTAATCGCCCTACTTGCAGATTCTGGAGTGCGCATCAAATTACCTTGGGGTGCAGAGCATGAACATCAACGAGCCATTCGCTTAGCAAAAGATTTTGACTACGTTGATGTATTACCGAAGATGTCATTAGCCCAAGTGGCTCAGGTTATCGCTGGTGCTAAAAGCGTCGTTTCTGTGGATACCGGATTAAGCCATTTAACGGCTGCATTAGATAAACCCAATATCACCCTATTTGGCCCTACCGATCCCGGCTTAATTGGCGGTTACGGTAAAGCTCAAACGGCTGTAAAAGCAGAAGGTGGGGATATTTCTCAAACCTCAGCAAATGATATTTTTATAAAACTAAACAGTAATGAATAATAATATGAAAATTTATATTGTTAATTTAGAAAAAGATGTTGAAAGAAAAGCATCAATTAAAGCACAGCTTGATGACTTAAATTTAGACTATGAATTTATTTCTGCTGTTTATGGAAAGAACCTTACTCAAGAAGAAATCTCACGCTTAAGCCCTGATTTTGAAAAAACTCGCCTCACATTACCTGAGTTAGGGTGTGCTTTAAGCCATTTATGTATATACAATAAAATTATCGAAAATGGAGATGATATAGCTTTAATTTTAGAGGATGACATCAAGATAAATAGGGATATAATTGAAATACTTAAATATATTTCAAAACATAACAATCCTAATAAAGCTGAAGTTATTATGTTAGGAACAGTCAATGAATATATTGATAATTTTAAAAATAGAATAAACAAAAAATATTCTATCGTTACTGCTATTGATTCATCCGGTACATATTCTTATTGCGTAAATAATTTAGCAGCAAAAAATTTACTCAAATTCTTACAACCAGTTTGGTTAGTTGCTGATGAATGGAAACTGATTAGAGAAAAAAATATTGCTCACCTAAAAGCTATAGTTCCTTCTCCAATCTCATTTACGGAACATGCTGATATCTCAACAATATCAAATACATCAAGAGCCTTACTAACAGATTTTGATAAACAAAAACGCAAAAGAAATATTTATGAATCTATTAGACTTTTACTATGGCGTATATTTATTAGAAGTTGGGTCAAAAAAATAAGACCATAAAAATAACTAAATTTATTAGTTCCTATAGTAATCATTTTTACAATATATCGTTTATGGCTTTGAATACTTCATCTGTATTTATTTGTTCCATTGGGTGTTCATAACTTGGATCATGCTCTTTTTTAATAACTCGATGAATATTCATATCTTGATAAGGGCCTGAGTTTTTGGGATCAGCAGTAACAAATAAACTTACTGTTGGTTTTTTTAAGGCAATCGCAATATGCAAAGGCCCTGTATCCCCAGTAACTAATACCGACATATTATCAATATGACTAATCAGTTCAGGTAATGTTGTTTTTCCTATTAAATCAATAATTTTATTACTGTATTCAGGTTTAACTTTATTCAAAAATACAGATGATAAAGATAGCTCTCTAGGAGAACCAATCAGCTTTATAATAGTATTAGGATTACTTTCAATTAACTTCTCAGCTAATTGAATAAATTTATCAATACCCCATGTTCTAATTGGGCTAGATGTTCCTAATTGAAACCCAATTATAATTTTATTAGAATCTTCCAAAGGAGTGTATTTACAAGTTAATTCCATCTCTGGTGATGTATCTTTTTCAGTAATATCTAATAACTTTAATAAATTTAATTTTCTTTGAATAAAATGTCCTGATTGTGGTTTATATTCTGCAACGATCCATTTTCTAAACCATTCAGGGATTACATCATAAGTATTACGTAAGATATACTGACAACCTGCCATAACAGCAAATAACACATCGTAAGGAAGATGTGAATGTAATATAACCGCTAATTCAGGTTTATATTTTTTTGCCTGTAGTGCGATAGGAAGTAGGTTCCTAATTTTATTATCCCAGTAAACCACACTATCTATTTGCTCATAGTCTTCAACTAATAATCTATTTTTTTCGCTAGAAACTAATGTGATATGTGCATCAGGGTAATGTTCACGAATAGCTCTTATCGCAGGAGTATTAAACATAAAATCCCCCAGCGCTGTTGTAGAGAAAATAAGAATACTGTTAAATTGAATATCAGATGAAAATGTATCTGTTTTTTTCATCTTGCCAAAAAGTGGGTTATAAATATTTAAAAAATTATGTACCCATTTTAATTTCTTTAACTTCATCTTATTTTGCCTGTATCTTACTTTGATAATACTCAGCTAACGTCATTCCCTGCACTTTATCTGACAAGAAACTAAATAACGTTTCTAAATCGTGATATAACCCTTCAATATCTTTTTCAGTACGAAATGTTGGACTACCACCTGGCATAAATTCAGATGAGTGCAACATAAATTCAATATGAGACTGGCCTTGAGCTAAGGATTTTTCAGCAACTTCAATCATCTGTTGGGCATTTCCGCCTTTAGGGCGAAGCCAATTTACTGAAGGGGCTCTTTGCTTACCTCTTAATTTATCGTAACCTTGCTTAACTTTATTCATTAAAGGAGAGTGCTTATATTGAATACTCATTGGCACTTCTAGCAATGATGAATTTCCAGCTTTAGTGATATCCTGTAAGTCCATAAAATAAGCATGGCTTGGAAAATCGGTATAATTTGTTCCACCTACTTGTGCCGGATCGCCTTTTGTAAAACGCCAATCTACTTTAGGCGTGACAGAGCAATCAACTTGATAACCAAACTCAACTAAAAGTTGTGCATAAATCTCATTAAATGCCCAACGCCCCGCACGGTGGCTTAACATTTTGGTTTGCAGTTTCTCTTCAAGTAATTCAGTCATTAATGCGATTTTTTCTCGCATTTGATCTTTGGGGTATTCAATTAAATAAGGCTGATAACGTAAATCATCATCTGTTAAAGGCGTTAATGGTGGGCTATTCCAAGCATGTAAGTGCATACCAATTTCACCGGTATTACGCGCAATAACATCACGAGCAAACTCAATATAGGCATCATCCATTACCATTTCATAGTTTGTTAGCCAGACAGGTTTAAAATGAAAACGCTCGCAAAGTTGCTGAAAACGGGGAAGAAAGTGCGTATTTTGAGTGGTGATCTCACCCTTATTTTCCCAAAGATTATCACCTTCGGTATCTAATGTGATAATAAATGCTGGTTTAGTCATTGAAATACCTTACGCCTTCTTTAGAAATAAATAACTTTATTACTTAATAAGTGATATATACTGATCAATCACTTCATCAATATCAAATTTTTGGTACATTTCTGGTGTAATTTCAGGTGGCGTAAAATAAACCAATCGTATCTTTTCGGCTAACGATGCTGCATTTAGCTCTGCTTTATAATTAGCAAGCTCACCTTCCATAATTTCACCAATACCACCAGGACAATTGGTACTCACAATCGGTGTATTACAAATCAAAGATTCAACCAACACATTGCCTAAACCTTCGCTGTCAGAGCTTAAAACAACCGCTTTTGCATCATTAATAACAGCAAATGGGTTTGCTAAAAAACCAATTAAACTCACTTTATCTTCTAAATTAAGCTCTGCTATTTTATTTTTAATTTTAGTTGTCACTTCAGAAGAGCCTTGTCCTGCAATAAATAATTTACAAGGTAAATCCGCTAGCGCAAATGCTTCTAATAATCTGTCATGTCGTTTAACTTCATGAAAACGACCAATATGTAGTAAATAATCTTGCCCTTGATAAGAATTATTTTCTAAAGCTAAATTTCTAATTTCTTGAATATCAAACGGATTATAAATTGTTTTTAATTGTTGTGGTGATACTCCCACATTTTGGATCAAATCCTGCCCTGCCGCATTGGAAACCGTAATAATATTTTTCCCTTGATATACTTTTTGGATCTTCTTTTGTTTTAACCAACGAGAAAAACCGGTTTTATTACCTAAATAAGATTGGGAAAATATACCATGAATGCAATACCACGTATTTTTATCTGCCAGCTCTTTAGATAAAGCAACAATCCTATCTGTCTTATGCAAATTCGAAACAACAAGTGATGGAATACCTTTACGTGCAAATAACGATTTTAGCGTATTATCCATTGATTTTGCCCGACGTTTCAGTTCAGTTTGTCGATGAAACAACCCACGGTAACTATCTGCATCAATCAATAATTCAATATTAGCGGGAATAGAATAATCACATTTTTCAGCTAAAGAGAGTAACGTAACGGTATAACCACGTTGGCTTAAACCATGACATAACCTGATAGTGACATTTTCAGCACCACCACCAGGTAATCCATCAATAATAAAAAGGATATGTTCCTTCATAAACTAAGAACCTTTTGGTAAAGCCCAATCAGTTGTTGAGATAAATGCTCTGGCGTATAAGGCAATATCTTATTTCGGGCAGCTTTAGACATTCTATTATCAAGATTATCGGCAGAAATTGTCTCTATTGCACTGACCATTGCCGAAATATCTAGTGCATCAGTGACAAAACCATTAACACCTTGCTCAATAAATTCAGAGCCACCGCAAGTATAACTAGTGATCACAGGTAAACCACATGCCATTGCTTCTAAAACAACATTAGGAAAAGGATCATATAAAGTGGGTAACAATAAACCATCTGCCATTTGATATAAAGGTAAGGTGTCTTTTTGCACACCTAAAAAATGAACTCGATCATGACTTTTTAATTGATGAGCAAGTTGCTGATATTTTTTCTGCTCTTTATCTTGTCCAACCACAATCAAATGTGCACTTGTACAACTGATTGCTTCTATGGCCGCTTTTAAGCCTTTACGTTCAAACCCAGAACCCACATAAATAAAACATTTTGCTTCAACAGAAATATGGTATTGCTGGCGTAATTGCTCACGATAAAGTGTTGTTGCTGGAAAAAATCGCTGATTATCAATCGCATTATAAATTACGCTAATGCGCTCACTTTCAATTCCAAAGTCTTCCATCACTTCACGTTTTACCATCTCTGAATTACATATAACGCGTTTTAGTTCTGGTGAATGATACATCTCTTTTTCAGCCTTCATTACATAGCGGTGATAACAACTATTAAGCAATAATTGGCTACGTAATGGGCTTAAAACACGCGAACGTTGTAATAACCAGCGGTGATGAACACCATCTCCTGCACGATAAATATCGCATCCTGCAATACGTTCATGGCTTTGTACTAAATCGAACTTTTCTTTTTGCCAACATTGTCTTGCTGCTCGAGCAAAGCCTTTTTCACGGCTAATTCGCCCCCATTTCATTGGGTTGACAATATGAATATGCCACTGAGGTTGTACTGCACCAATCCATGAACGCGTGATCACATTAAGTTCTACAGATTGATTATCTAATGCCTCAAGTGCTCGAGAAACAAATCGTTCAGCGCCTCCATCAGGTCGGTATTTTTGACGCACTATAGCCAATCGGAATGAATTCATTTTAGTTGTCCCCTTACGGCATTCAGTACATCTTCGACAGGTATTAAACTTAGATAACGCGTTTGTGTGTTGGTATTGACATCATCAGGATCGGGGAGTTCACCATAATTTCCCGCCCATAACACTTCGCCAATATGTTCCCATGGTGACCAATGAAATAATTTTGATGGCCCAAAGAGTGCAATAAGGGGGGTTTTAAGTGCTGTGGCCATATGCATGGGAACGGAATCAACCCCAATAAATAAACGAGCATGATCAATTAACGCAGCAAGTTGCGGTAAAGAGAGTTGTCCTGATAATGAAACCACACTATTTGAAGTACACCCTTTAATTATAGTTTCAACCATCTCTTGCTCTCTTGGATCGGGGCCAGATGTTAAAACAATTTGATTTCCTTCTTGTTCTAAAGCATCAATTAATTTCGACCATTTATTTTCATCCCAACATTTAAAAAACCATCGAGATGTAGGTTGAATAACAATATAACTACTCAATACTTTATGTACTTTTAATTTTTCGGTAACAATATATTTATCTTGTTCACTGTACGCCATTGATACTTGAGTATCTATTTTAGGTAACTGTAATGGTTGCAAGAGCGCTAAATTTTGCTCAACAATATGTTTTTCATCTACAGAGCCTAGCGGGATCAAATGGGTAAAACATTTTTTCCAGATAGGGCTCTGACGTTTATAAATATCATATCCAACACGAATTTTAGCCCCCGTAAAACGAGTTATTATTGCACTGTTCCATTGATCAGCTAAGTTTATAACAACATCATATTGTTGATTTCTTAAATCGGTTATTAACTTCCATTCATGGCGTAACCTTGCCAGCTTCCCTTCATTTTTCCATGCTTTGTCTAGTACAAAGATATGATGAATAGAGGAAAAATGCTCGATCATTGGCATCGTTTCTTTATTGATTAAGATATCAACGTCAGCATTTGGAAAGTTAGCTTTTAATGTATTAATAACAGGGGTAATCAACAAAGTATCACCATGATGTCGTAACTTAATAATAAGAACCCTTTGTATTAACTTCATTTTTTCACTCATCATATTCCAAATGGACTTGAATAATTAGCAATGTGATTTGATTATAAAAAAAATTCTATCAAGTTTCCTGAATAAAGCCTGTTAAAATTAATAAAAAAGCATTATACCGCGTTGTTTAATGCCACAACGTTTGTTTTTACACACTTTCTACTACACAGTGTGATACTATAAGCGTTCGTCCAGATAAGTGAATTTGATAGCATGTTGTTGCGTTTATATCAGGTACTTCTTTACCTTATTCAACCTCTGATTTGGTTGCGTCTTTTATTACGCAGCCGTAAAGCACCCGCCTACCGAAAACGGTGGGGAGAGCGCTATGGCTTTTGCAAAGGCAAAGTCGTGCCTCAAGGGATATTATTGCATTCCGTCTCTGTGGGTGAAACTCTCGCCGCAGTACCGCTTGTTCGTGCCCTTCGCCATCACTATCCTGATTTACCTATAACAGTCACTACCATGACTCCGACAGGTTCAGAGCGTGTGCGTTCTGCGTTTGGTGATGATGTTTACCATGTCTATCTTCCTTATGATTTACCAGGCTCAGTTAATCGTTTTCTTAAAACGGTCGATCCCAAATTGGTTATCATTATGGAAACAGAATTGTGGCCTAATCTGATTTCAAAACTGCATCAACGAAAAATTCCGTTGATTATTGCCAATGCTCGTTTATCAGAACGCTCTGCGGCGGGTTATCAGAAATTAGGTAGTTTTGTCAAAACAATGCTCCAAAAAATCACCTTAATTGCAGCTCAAAACCAAGAAGATGGTGAGCGTTTTATCGAATTAGGGCTTAAACGTTCACATTTACATGTTACAGGTAGCCTAAAATTTGATATTTCTGTCACCCCAGAATTAGCCGCAAGAGCCGTTGCTTTACGTCGCCAGTGGGCAGCTCACCGCCCTGTTTGGATTGCAACCAGTACGCATGAAGGTGAAGAAACCATTATTTTAGAGACACATAAAAAGCTTCTGACACAATTTCCACAACTTTTATTAATTTTAGTTCCTCGACACCCAGAACGTTTTCCTAAAGCTGAACAATTAACACGCGATGCGGGATTAAAGTATACCTTACGCAGTACTGATGCTGTTCCTGATGCACAAACTCAAGTCGTTATTGGCGACACTATGGGTGAACTGATGTTGCTCTATGGCATTGCAGATCTGGCTTTTGTGGGGGGAAGTTTAGTCGAGCGAGGTGGTCATAATCCTTTAGAGGCCGCAGCTCATGCTATCCCCGTTATTATGGGGCCTCATACTTTTAATTTTAAAAATATCTGTGCCAAACTCGATCAAGCTGAAGGGTTAATTACTGTCACGGACAGTCAATCGATGGCAACCGCGATCGCCTCACTGCTTAATGATGAAGATTATCGCCGTTATTATGGTCGCCATGCTGTTGAAGTGCTTCATGAAAATCAAGGTGCATTACTACGTTTACTCACCTTACTTTCACCCTATCTTCCCCCTCGGAGTCACTAATGAGCCAGAGTAAGCGCCTTTCTGTGGTGATGATCAGTAAAAATGTTGCTGATGTCATTGGTGAATGCTTAGACTCCATACAATGGGCTGATGAAATCATTGTATTGGATTCAGGAAGCCAAGATGACACCTGTCGTATTGCGACAGAGAAAGGGGCAAAAGTTTTTGTCAACAGTGAGTGGCCAGGTTTTGGTAAGCAACGTCAATTGGCGCAGCAATATGCCACGGGTGATTATATTTTTATGATCGATAGTGACGAACGTGTCACTCCTGAGCTAAAAAACAGTATCCTCGCGATACTGCAACAACCTGAAGAAAATGTGGTTTATAACTGTGCTCGCCGTAACTTGTTTATGGGTCGGTTTATGAAACACAGCGGTTGGTATCCCGATAAAGTCACACGTTTATATGCTCGTGAACATTATCAATACAACAATAACTTAGTTCATGAATCGTTAGAAACTCAAGGCGCAACAGTCAAAACATTGCAAGGTGATCTTTTACATCTAACTTGCCGTGATTTAATGGAGTTTCAGCAAAAACAGCTAAAATATGCCACCGAATGGGCAAAACAGCGTTATCAACAAGGTAAAAGAACCCGTTATGGCTCCATCTTAAGTCATACGTTAGGTGCCTTTTTTAAGACTTGGTTGTTAAGAATGGGTTTTTTAGACGGGAAACAGGGATTAGTGCTGGCATTTGTTAATGCACAGTATACCTTTAATAAATACGCTTCTTTATGGGAACTCAGCCAGAAGACGGTAAATCATGAAAAATAAAGCTATCTACCCCGGAACCTTTGATCCTATCACTTATGGGCATATTGATATATTAACTCGTGCAGCAGGTATGTTTGATACCGTTTTATTAGCTATTGCTGATAGCGCCCGTAAAAATCCGATGTTTACCTTAGAAGAACGCGTCAATTTAGCCAGAGAAGTCACAGATCATTTACCCAATGTTGAAGTGGTGGGTTTTAGTGAGCTAATGGCAAATTTTGCCAAACAGCAACAAGCAACGATTTTAATTCGTGGTGTACGTAGCGTTTCTGACTTTGAATATGAATGGCAACTGGCGAATATGAACCGTCATTTTGCACCTGATCTTGATAGTGTATTTTTACTACCATCTCAAAACCTTTCTTTTGTCTCTTCATCTTTAATTAAAGATGTGGCACGCCATGACGGTGATGTTTCTACGTTTTTACCTGAAGTTGTCACCACTGCAATGCTAAAAAAACTCGGCAAAATTTAACGCTCGTTGTCACCATGTTGGCAATGTCGGCAGAAAAATGTGCTACGTTGCCCTTGCTTTATACTTTCAATCTGTTGCCCACAAATCAAACAAGGTTTGTCTTTACGCCCATAAACAAAGAGCTCTTGTGCAAAATAACCGGGCTTACCATCAGACTGCAAAAAATCTTTAAGTGTTGTGCCACCTTGCTCAATTGAGCGAGTCAATACTCGTTTGATCGCCGTAACAAGAACCTTACACTCTTCTTGCGTTAAGCTATTGGCTTTTCTATCAGGCATAATGCCCGATGAAAATAGCGCCTCGTTAGCATAAATATTGCCGACACCAACAACTAATTTATTATCCATTAACCACGGTTTAATAGCTGTTTTTTTATTTTTCGACTGTTGATATAGGTATTCGGCATTAAATTTATCAGAAAGCGGCTCTGGTCCTAAATGGGCTAATACTGAGCTGGTTGTCAAATCTTCACACCATAACCAAGCACCAAAGCGTCGTGGATCGGTATAGCGCAATACTTTACCATCCCGAAAAACCAAATCGATATGATCGTGTTTTTCCTCAGGCTGTTCCTCTAATAAAATACGCACACTTCCTGACATCCCCAAATGGATTATGATCCACCCAGTATTAAGTTCTATTAGCAAGTACTTAGCGCGACGCTTCACACTTAAAATAGGCTCATCAAGTAAGGTTTTTATTTTTTCAGAAACGGGCCAGCGTAATTTACTATTACGCACAATGGCATAGTGCAATACATTGCCCACAATGTGAGGTTCAATACCTCGGCGACTGGTTTCGACTTCTGGCAATTCAGGCACAGGTGGCTCCATTATTATCAGATAAGAGATACAGCGATAACATCATTTTTATTGTATGATCAGTTTCCCTAAAAGTAGAAAGGACGATAGCAGATTATTATGATGTTGTTTAAAGACTATAGTAAAAAATCCCTTTGGAATTTATCCATTATTGGGCTTTACATTATATTGATCTACTTACCAGATATCACCCGTTATAAAAATATTGTGATGGGATTAATTGGTGCAACAGCGCTGTGGTATTTGGTACGTGATTTTAAGGCTATCTGTAAAATATTTAAAAATAATCTGTCATTCTCACTGCTGTTTTTATTGCTGGTGATTGGTTATTCCATACTAATTTCTGTCGAGCCCAGCATTAGTATAAAAGAGATTAATAAGCCGATACTCAATGGATTACTGCTTTTTGCCGTTACCTTCCCAATTGTGCTGTACAAAGAGAAACCTGCTGATATTGCCAAGATGGTGATGGTGGCTTTTGCAATTGGGTTATTGGTAATTATGGCAAAGGAGTTAGTGCAGTATTATTTGGAGTATCAGAAAAATATTTTAGCATTTACAAAAAAAAGTCAGCGACTACATCGTGAAGTATCTTATGCATTACTTTTTTTCTTTCCCGTTATATTAGCTCTATGGGCTTTACAAAAAAAACACTATGTTATTAGTTGGCTATTATTAGCTCTTGTCAGCTTATCATTTATTTTTATTATGTTAGGCACCTTAGCAAGAGGTGCATGGATCGCATTAGCAATCGCTGCATTACTTATCTTAGTTATTAATCGCCAATGGTTATTGATGATAATAAGTACATTAACTTGTGTCCTGTTACTGATTGGGGTGACAAACTTACCAAAAAATCCCATTGTTAGTAAATTTCTTCAACATAAATTAACTCAAACCAATAGTGGATTACGTTTTGATAATGGCACCCAAGGCTCTGCTTTAGATCTTATTTTAGAACAACCCATAAAAGGCTATGGCTACGGTAATCAGCTTTACCATAATATTTATAATGAACGAGTCAAAAACCATAAAAATTGGGTATTTAAAAAATCCATTGGCCCCCATAATATCTTTTTAGCCTTTTGGTTTGCAGGTGGTATTTTAGGATTATTTGGTATTCTTTATTTTTGCACTTCAATAATAGCCCAAGGTATCCAGCTAATAAGAAAAAACCAAGGGATTATTCGTCAAGCTTCTCTAGTATTACTGATGTCCTTCTTAGGTGTCTATATACTACGAGGGTTATTTGAAAATGCGTATATCAATCAGGTGGGTATTTTGGTGGGATTAATGTTGGCATTACGCCACTCACTACTAAATTATCAATCAGTAACGTCATCAGATAAACAACAATAGGTTACTTAATTAACTTCTCTATTGTTTTTAATATAGTCTCTGCCCGCTTATCCCAGTTGTAATAGTTTTCAACTAGAGAGCGGGCATGAGTTGTTTTTTCTTTAGCTCGTTGCGGGTTTTCTCTTAGCTGTATTATCTGTTTTGCAAAACTCTGCGCATCACCACTATCGGCGAAACTCACCGCTTTCTCATCCACAACATCACGAATTGAAGGAAAATCTGAAATTACTACAGGTTTTTCCATCGCCATATATTCAAATAACTTAAGAGGTGAAGTGTAACGACTTCCAATGCTAGTTAATGTAAGCGGAAGTACACAGATATCGTGTTGACCAATTGCTTCAAAGCGTTTTTTTGGATCAATAAATCCCAAGAAATTTACTTTACCTTTTACATCCATTTCTTGAGCTAATAAAGTTAATCCTTCAATCTGTTCTGGTGTACCACCCGCAATATTAAGTCGTGCATTATCAAGATATTTCATTGCTCGCATCATGGTTGGAATGCCTTTCCATTTATGCAAACTCCCTAAATACAATACCTCAGTAAAGTTTTTCTCAGAAATTAACGGCTTGACCTGATAATCAGCCACAGCATGTAAATCAACGCCATCAGGAACCACTGTTATTGGCGTAGTAACTTGATACTGCGAAACAATATCATCTCTTAACAATGAAGTAAGAACAAAAATGCCCGTCGCTCGGCTGTAAACTAATTTCTCCATTTTTAATAGCTTATGATATTTAGCACGATTCTTTTTTTTCTCAAATGAATGAGACTCTGCAAAAGATTGAGCGAAAATTTCATGGCTTTCAAAAAAGAGAGGAATTTCTGGATAATTTTCACAAAGATAACAAGCTAGTTTTAAATTACGGGTAAACAACGCATCAACGTTATTTTGCTTTACCCAGCGAGTGATCTGTAATGAGAAAAGTTTTTGTGAATTAAATGGAAAATACCATTTACGGCGAATATCTCTTAAAGAAACTAAACTCGCATTAGTATGAATTGAACGACCTAATATATCACTATCTCGATATTGCCCTTTAGGTGTGACTAATGTCACTTGAGCACCGGCTCGAGCAAATGCATCCACATTTTGTAAAATTTGTAATGAAGCCACACGTAAGTCAGGCACTGGATAAGGATCAAGATAGGCAATTTTCATAATTATGACGCCAATGCCTGTAATAAACGTTGCGCAGAGTGTTGCCAAGTATAACGTGATTCAATGCGTAGACGAGCCAGCTCTCCCATGCTTTTACCTCTATCTGGTAATGTGCGCAGATGATTAATCGCCATCACAATTTCATCGGCATTACCTGGTGCGACGAGAACCCCAGCGGTACCTTCATTACCTACCACCTCAGGAATACCCCCGATATGGCTTGCAATAACAGGCTTTGCACACGCCATCGCTTCTGCAATCGTAATACCGAAAGCTTCATCTCCCGTACTCGGAAAAATACCTGCGTCACTTGCTGCATAAAATTCTGGTAATACGTTATGTTCGACAGGTTGATGAAAAATAACTTGTTCTGCAATACCTTTAGAAATTGCTTTCTTTTTTAATCGCTCAAGATCATCACCCGCACCGATAATCAGAAGTTTAACATCTTCGTCTTTTAACTGCTCGATGGCATCAATTGCGACACTCAAGCCCTTCCAACCCACTAACCGTCCTGCAAATGAAAGTAAAAAAGTAGACTCATTGATCCCTAATTGTTCACGCAATGACGTAGTCATAGGTTTAAACTTTTCAATATCCACACCATTATAAATCACGTTTGGAAACTGCTTAAAATGATGTTGGATTTGCCAAGCATTAAAGTGGCTACATGCAACCCATGCTGAAATCTTTTTACCTAACCTGCGATCGCCTTTAAAAAAACTGGTTCCCCCACTCATATAACAAAAGCGAGTTGATGATGATTTAGGCATCATAGAAGGCCAAAAAAAATCAAAAGGCTTCGTTAAAATCACCCAATCAAAATGTTGGCTGATCACCTCTTTTTTGGCATGTCGCGCAAAAGTATAACGCTCAACAATACGACGAAAACGCCCACCAAGATCAATCACTTTATCTCTTGGGGTATAAGGGTAAGTGTGAACCTGTATTTGGCGTCCTGCCAGATTGTGTCGAATATCGCCATTACCACCATAAAGATGAACTTCATGTCCAGCATCATGCAATTGCTTAGCCAGTTCCCAAACCGCTGTTTGGATCCCGCCATAAGACATGGTGATTGTGACATCAATTATACCGATCTTCATGAATTACTTTTTCACCTTCATTCCATCAATGATATTACGCACTGCATTCCACACTTCTTCAACTGATATTTCAGCCATATTGTCTTCGCGACGAGCATTTTCCAACGAGGTTGGGTGTTGGATAACCTGACAACAAGAATGTTGTAATGGCGCTAAATAGCATCCTGGGTGATAGCTATGGTATAACGCCACCATTGGGATATCTAAAGCCCCTGCTAAATGTGTAGGCCCTGTATCTACCCCTACATAAAGCAATAAATTTGCCATAATTGCCGCATTTTGTCGCATTGAAACTCGACCAGCTAAGGCTAAACAGCGCTCTTCACCCATTTTTTTAGCTAAATCAATGGAGAGTTGTTCACTTTCCTTACTACCTAATAGCAAGAAATACGTACTCGCGTCATGGGAAATTATCTGCTTTGCTAATTGTAGAAAATTTTCCACTGGCCAATCTCTATAGGCCTTAGCCGGAAAGCTCTGTAATTGAAAACCAATAATACTCTTATTAATTAATGAATTATCTTTTAAAAATTGTTGTGCAAAACTCGCTTCTTCATCACTGATAAAGTAACGTAACTGCCAACAACTCGGATAAATCCCTAACGCATTAATTAATAAGGCACGTTCTTTTTGTGCAACCATCGGCAATTTGGGACGTTCAACCCAAGTCACATCAGTTTGCTGTTGCGACTTATCAGAAAAAGCCACAGTATGGTGAGATTGACGACGTGCATAGTTCACCAACTCACTATCATTGCCATATACTAGCGCTAAATCATAAGGCTTATGAGGTAACCAGCCTGCCCAAATAGCTCTTTTTTTAGAAAAATGCCTAATACAATCAATATCAGGATTATGCTCAAGAATGCATGCACTACGTTTATGTGCAAGCACATGAATATGAGCATTAGGCCAACGCTGTTTTAATGCATGGATAACCGGTGTGATAAGTAATGTATCACCGAAACGGGCTATCGCTATAACCAATATATTATTTGGGTCCATGTGCTTTTTATTTGGCTTAAATGATACATTTACTTCTCAGACTATACACTAAAAAGTATTACAAATATTCATCAATAAGATGAATACACTAAGTTGATAATCGAAACTCTAAGTCATTCAAGGTGTACCTAGCACGAATAAATGTAGTCAACCATACGACAACTTAAAATATGATGAGTAGAGATAATCGTTTCACGACTTTATTATCAATATTAATCATACTGATTTATTTTTATCGTTAATTGCCTGAATAAAGATCCTTTCCATCTTATCTAGCATATTATCCAAGCCAAATCGTGAAACAGCATGTTCAAGCGCGGCTTTTCCCATCTGTTCACGCAATTGTTCTGAGCCCATTAATTTAGCTAAATGGCTTGTTAGTGCTTCTTGTTCTTGCGGCGCCAATGTAAAACCCGTTTTACCATCAATAACAGCTTCGCTAATAGCTCCCACCGTTGTAGAAACAACAGGTAAACCACAAGCCATTGCTTGCATAATGCCTTGAGGTACACCTTCATTACCAAAAGAAGGTAATGCAAAGAGATCCATTGCATTTAAACAATCAGGCACATCATTACGATTACCTAAAAAGAAAATACTTTGCGCTAATCCCGCATTTTCAACCATTGGCTCTAAATTTTTACGCTGAGGTCCATCCCCGACAAAAATTAATTGCCAATCGGGAAACTGCTGATGTAATGATTTCCATGCTTCAACTAAATATTTATGCCCTTTCCACACTCGCATAGTCGCCACTATCCCTAATGTTGGTTTATTAGGGATACCAATTTTCGCTCTGGCATGCTGTTTATCCTGTGGAAAAAAACGTTGCAAATCAATACCAGTAGGTACTGATGTCATTTTTTCTAACGGAAATCGATTATGTTGATGCAGTGTATGACGTAATTTCTCACCTGTTGTCACAATGTGAGCACTAGATGAAAGATAGAGCCAGCGAGTAGGTAGTGAACGAGAAACATCAGTAGAAACATGTCGCGTACGGACAACAACGGGTGAATGGCGTAATGTGGCACAAGAAACAGCCACTAGCCATGCATCGGTAGAACTGTGAGTATTAATAACATCAAATTGTTGATGATGTAATTTCAGCCACTGACGAAGTGCTTTTAATGCAGAGAGACGTTTTTTTTCAATAGGTAATGTAAAAACATCAATGCCATAATCAGGTGCTGCTTTAGCAATTTTAGATGTTGGGCAGCACACCAGTGCAACTTTATGCCCTCTACGGATCATGCCTTGAGCTTCTGTCAGTATACGAATTTCCTGACCACCCCACCCACAAGATGATTCTGTATGTAATATTGATAACACTGACTTACTCATCTGCAATCCATTCACCTGATGATTCAAAAAGAGCCACAGTATAACTAAAGAGCGAGGGAAGATCACAATAGCTTTACTTTGTTATACTTAGCAAACCCCAGATAACAAAAAACCCGACACAAAGGTCGGGTTTTTTAAGAAAACTAAAATTATTTAATTTTAGCTTCTTTATAAAGCACATGTTGACGAACAACTGGATCGAATTTTTTCATTTCCAGTTTTTCTGGCATAGTGCGTTTGTTCTTCGTAGTGGTATAGAAGTGACCTGTACCAGCAGAAGAGACGAGTTTAATTTTCTCGCGAATACCTTTAGCCATTTTTCAGCTCCTTAGAACTTCTCACCACGGGCACGTAAATCTGCTAATACAGATTCGATGCCTTTCTTATCAATCACACGCATACCTTTAGCAGATACACGCAGAGTTACGAAACGTTTCTCAGACTCAACCCAGAAACGGTGAGAGTGCAGGTTTGGCAGAAAACGGCGTTTAGTCGCGTTTAATGCGTGAGAGCGGTTGTTTCCACTCACAGGACGCTTGCCGGTAACTTGGCAGACTCGGGACATGTCTATTCTCCAAAAATCTAATCAGCTCGAGCTTTAGTATCAGGTTTGACCGCCTCGTCAGGCTTTGGAGCCCATCTCAGCAACTTTTAACGATTGAAAAACTGTGTTAACACCTCAGAAAAAACTTGCTGAGATAGGCTCTTCTCGCCAAACCCAAGATCCTCAAAGGTGGCGTAGTATACGCCCAATGGCCTCAACGCTCAAGACCCGTACAAATAAAGATTGACAATAATTACAAAAATATTTGCTACAACCAACCACGTTCGGCAAAAGAAACACAGTTATCATGCCCTATTACAAGGTGATCGAGTACTTTTACACCAACTAACTGGCAAGCCGTAAAAATTTTTTCAGTTATTTCTTTATCTGCGAGACTTGGTTCGCAAATACCAGAAGGGTGATTATGAGCAAGAATGATGGATGTTGCATTCTTTTTTATTGATTGACGAACAATTTCTCTGGGATGAACTTCTACTCGATTAATTGTACCTTTAAACATTTCATCAAAAGCAATCAATTGGTTTTGATTATCAAGAAATAACACGACAAATACTTCTCGATCTCGCCAATGAAGTAATTTTTGTAAGTAATGCTTTGTATCTTCTGAAGAAGAAAGCACATTTTTATACATAAACTGCATTGTTGAAAAGCGTTGAGCCATCTCATTAATCGCCTGTAGCTGGGTAAATTTACCGATCCCTACACCTTTAAAGCGCCCTAACGTTTCATAATCAGCGTTAATAACATGATAAAGAGAACCACACTCTTTGAGTAAAAAGGCGGACAACTCTAGTACTGATTTTTCATATGTTCCTGTACGTAAAAAAAGCGCAAGTAACTCAATATCCGAAAGGGACCCCACGCCATAAAGTAATAATTTTTCTCTGGGTAAAAGCGCACTAACCGATTGATTTTCCATCCTTGGGCTCCTTATTAAGTAAAGGTTTTAGGGTTAGTAATTGATTTTATTTACATTAATTGCATTATTGTTTTTTCATTGCACATCATAAAATGCCAATCATAAAACAACTGTTGTTTTATACAGTCAATTCACTATAAACTGCTTATATTGTATGAAAAAGACACATATCAAAATTGTGCGAGATGACCCACAAAAATTTAATCAATAAAACATGAAGTTACATAGAATTCCGAATTCACGGATACCTTGTGGTAAAATTGCGGACAATTATTTATGTACTTAGGCATTTCATCATGACTACACTTCACAACAAAAAGATTATTCTTGGTATTAGTGGTGGTATTGCGGCCTATAAAGCACCTGAACTTGTCCGCCGTTTACGTGATAAAGGTGCTATTGTCCGTGTTGTAATGACACCCGCGGCACATGCTTTTGTCACACCATTATCATTACAAGCCGTTTCTGGCTTCCCTGTAGCAGATGACTTACTTGATCCTGCAGCAGAAGCCGCTATGGGGCATATTGAATTAGGCAAATGGGCTGATTTAATTCTACTTGCACCCGCTACTGCCGATCTTATTGCACGTTTACGAGTGGGTATGGCAAATGACTTACTCACCACACTCTGTTTAGCGAGTAACGCACCGATTGCCATTGCTCCAGCAATGAACCAGCAAATGTACAGAGCCACAATTACACAAGAAAATTTATCCGCTTTAGAGCAACGTGGCTGTTTAATTTGGGGGCCTGACTCTGGTAGTCAAGCTTGTGGTGATGTAGGGCCGGGACGAATGCTCGATCCTTTAGAGCTCGTCGCATTAGCTGAAAAACAACTTACTTTACAGCAACAAGATTTGGCGGGTAAAAAAATTACAATCACCGCAGGGCCTACTCGTGAAGCGCTAGATCCGGTACGTTTTATCAGCAACCATAGCTCTGGAAAAATGGGTTTTGCAATTGCACAAGCAGCCGCACTACGTGGAGCTGATGTCACACTTATCGCAGGCCCTGTCACATTACCGACACCCGCTTGTGTTAAACGTATCGACGTTGAAAGCGCACAAGACATGTATGAACAAGTGATGATGCTGGCGCCTTCACAAGATATTTTTATTGGTTGTGCAGCCGTTGCAGATTATCGCGCTAAACTTATTGCGACTGAAAAAATTAAAAAACAAGGTGATGAAGTCACCATCACTATGGTAAAAAACCCCGATATTGTCGCCAGTGTCGGAAAAATGATTGAGCACCGTCCTTTTGTTGTTGGATTTGCAGCCGAAACCCAGAATGTGGAAGAATATGCCCGCAAAAAACGAGAACAGAAACAGCTCGATTTAATCTGTGCCAATGATGTTTCATTAGAAAATCAAGGCTTTAACAGTGACAACAATGCATTACACCTTATTTGGGCTAATGGAGAAACGCGTTTACCACACAGTAGTAAAGCACAACTTAGCCATCGCCTACTTGACGAGATAGCCAAACACTATGATGAAAAAAATTGATGTTAAAATTCTTGATGCTCGTATTGGTCAAGAATATCCACTTCCTGCTTATGCCACAACAGGCTCTGCTGGTTTAGATTTACGTGCTTGCCTTGATGCACCATTGGTACTTGAACCAGGGCAAACTGAATTATTACCGACAGGTCTCGCTGTACATATTGCCGATGAAGGTTTAGCAGCAATGGTGCTTCCTCGTTCAGGCTTGGGCCATAAACACGGTGTTGTATTAGGTAACTTAGTTGGACTGATTGATTCTGACTACCAAGGTCAATTAATGGTGTCAGTTTGGAATCGTGGGCAGAAGGCGTTCACCATCGAACCAGGCGAGCGTATTGCTCAGATGGTTATCGTACCTGTCGTTCAAGCTGAATTTAATATTGTTGAAGATTTTACCGCAACGGAACGTGGTAGCGGCGGCTTTGGTCACTCCGGCCGCCAATAATAACGACGTCTTGCATTAATTATATCAATGACGATATCACTCCCTTTGCACTTAACATTTTGAGTGCAAAGGTTTACTGATTTGTTTTGCTTTTAGCAGGGGCCTTATCAGTCATGGCAGAAGAAAAAGAAACCAAAAAGAAAAGAAATAGACGGGATGAAATCTTACAATCACTTGCTCAAATGTTAGAGTCAAGTGATGGTAGCCAACGCATTACAACGGCAAAACTAGCTGCAACTGTCGGTGTATCTGAAGCGGCACTCTATCGACATTTCCCAAGTAAGACAAAAATGTTTGATAGTTTGATTGAATTTATCGAAGACAGCTTAGTTTCTCGTATTAATTTGATCTTAAAAGATGAAAAAGAAACAATAGCCAGAATTCGCTTAATTCTCATCTTGATCCTCGGTTTTGCTGAAAAAAATCCAGGGCTATCCCGTATTTTAACGGGTCATGCTTTGATGTTTGAGCAAGACAGATTACAAGGCCGCATAAATCAACTTTATGAGCGTATTGAAGTTCAGCTTCGACAAGTTATCAAAGAGCGAAAAATTCGTGAAGGTAGTGCATTCTTACATGATGAAGCCTTACTTGCCTCACAACTACTCGCTTTTTGTGAAGGCATGTTAGCGCGTTTTGTGCGTACTGAATTTCGTTATCAACCGACCCAAGAATTTGAAGCTCGCTGGCCATTAATATTGGCACAATTACAATGAAATGATGGACTCGTGATTTAACTCAAGAATTTGAAATTGACATATATGCCGTTTTTTTCTTATTTGTGTTAACATGCGTCCTCTGGTACATAAGTACCTCAATGTATTTATCAGGAATGGCATTTGTGCAATTCCTACATTGTGGCATTAGCGAATCGCTTTGCCCCTGCTGTAAAAGTTCTTTTTATATTTCAATATCTGTGGTAATTATCACAGAAGATTCATTGTACTACTCACCCCGCCCATTATTGGGCGAGGGCTTTTTTTTACCTATAATCAACCATTTATTTATCGTATTTTAACTTTATTAATTAACGCCATAGCGCTCACGATAAGCTTTAACTGCAGGTAAATGCTCAGATAACGTTTCACTCTCACTTAGGTAGTTAATTAAATCATCTAGAGTAATAATCGAATACACTTGGCATTGATAGTCACGTTTTAACTCTTGTATTGCAGAAAGTTCTTCTCGCCCTTTCTCTTGTCTATCCAAACTTAATAACACAGCAGAAAGCGTTGCATCATGCTGTTTAATAATTTCCATTGATTCACGAATTGCAGTACCTGCTGTAATGACATCATCGACAATCACAACATTACCTTTCAAAGGACTTCCTACTAATGTTCCCCCTTCACCATGATCTTTCGCTTCCTTACGATTAAAGCAATAAGGAATATCAATATCATGATGTTCAACTAATGCGACTGCCGTTGTAGTTGCAATGGGGATACCTTTATAAGCAGGCCCAAACAACACGTCACAAGGCACATTATTATCTAATAATGTTTGCGCATAGAATTGCCCCAGTAAAGCCAAATCACGCCCTGTATTAAATAAACCGGCATTAAAAAAGTAAGGACTCACTCGTCCTGATTTTAGTGTGAACTCACCAAATTTCAGCACATTTTTTGCTAATGCTAGTTCGATAAAGCGGCGTTGGTAGGCTTTCATTTTTTTCTCCTCTCTACGTTACTTGATGACAAATTTTAGGCATAAAAAAGGCGACTTCTCAGTCGCCTTAAATATAAAATCTATTGCTTAAGCGCCTCTTTTTGCGCTTCAAATATCTTCTCTAATCCCCCCTTCGCTAGGGCGAGTAAAGCAAGTAATTCTTCATGGCTAAATGGGGCGCCTTCTGCCGTACCTTGAACTTCAATCATACGACCATCATCAATCATCACCACATTCATATCCGTTTCTGCTGCAGAATCTTCAACATATTCAAGATCGCATAATGGTTCACCATCAACAATCCCCACAGATACAGCAGCGACCATTGATTTAAGAGGGCTCTTTTTCAGTTTCCCTTCTTCAACCATTTTATTTAAAGCATCAACTAATGCGACGCAAGCACCGGAGATAGAGGCAGTACGTGTACCACCATCAGCTTGAATAACGTCACAATCAACAGTGATAGTGAATTCACCTAATGCTTTTAAATCAACAGCGGCACGTAATGAGCGTGCAATTAAGCGTTGAATTTCCATAGTACGGCCGGTTTGTTTACCACGAGCCGCTTCACGTGCGTTACGACTATTTGTTGCACGAGGCAGCATACCGTATTCTGCAGTTACCCAACCTTGCCCTTGTCCTTTAAGAAAACGTGGTACACCCTCTTCTACAGTGGCGTTACACAAGACTTTAGTATCACCAAATTCGACTAATACAGAACCCTCAGCGTGTTTTGTATAATGACGAGTGATGGTAATAGGACGTACTTGGTCTGCTTGTCTGTCTGCTGGACGCATGGTGTTATCTCCGCTTTCTCTGACATATTGGGGGCGCATTATACGACCTAAAATGGCTTATGCCTATCCTGTATCGATGCCTAGGGTTATAATCGTATCATCTTTTACACTATTGAGACCCTATTATGATCCGTAGCATGACCGCTTTTGCTCGCCGAGACATCAAAAAAGACTGGGGTAGCGCTGCATGGGAACTGCGTTCCGTAAACCAACGTTACCTTGAAACTTATATTCGTTTACCTGAGCAATTACGTAGTTTAGAACCCGTTATTCGTGAACGTCTACGTAATCGCTTAACCCGTGGTAAAATTGAATGTAATTTACGTTTTGATCTTAACGCTCGTTTTCAAGGCGAACTTAATCTTGATGAAAATTTGGCAAAACAGCTGATTGTTTCTGCCAACTGGGTAAAAAGCCACAGCCATGAAGGCACTATCAGCCCATTTGATATTTTACGTTGGCCGGGTGTTATCTCAGCACAAGAGCAAGATTTAGATGCCATTGGTACTGAGCTTTTAGCTGAATTAGATTTAGCAATTGACGCATTTATTGCTAGTCGTGAAGCCGAAGGCCAATCACTCAAGGAACTTATCGAGCAACGCTTAGATGCAGTTAGCGCAGAAGTGGTGAAAGTGAAAGCCCAAATGCCAGAAATCTTACTTTGGCAACGTGAGCGCTTAACCAGCAAATTAGAAGAAGCTCAAGTTCAAATTGATAATAATCGTTTAGAGCAAGAGTTAGTGATGTTAGCGCAACGTTTAGATGTTGCTGAAGAGCTTGATAGATTAGAAGCCCACGTTAAAGAAACACGCAAAATTCTTGTGAAAAAGGAAGCGGTAGGCCGTCGTCTTGATTTTATGATGCAAGAATTTAACCGTGAATCTAATACGTTAGCCTCAAAATCAATTAATACAGAAGTCACCAACTCAGCCATTGAATTAAAAGTTTTAATTGAACAAATGCGCGAGCAGATCCAAAATATTGAGTAAGATTTCTTAGCTGTTTACAGCCCATCATTAAGCCAGTAGATACCTTGTATTTGCTGGCTTTTTTGTTATCAGAGGATTGCAGAGTGAGTCACAATTGCACATAATCTTATGAATAAAAAATTAAATCAAGGATAATAGAGATTAGGAAAATATAATAAATTTATTTAATAAAAAAAATAATAACTTACATTATAGATACATGCTTTATTCATGAGATATTTTCAATTTATTTTTTTATAAATAACTAATTAATATAATTATAACATTAAATGTCTTTATTAGATTATATATTTAGAAGCCAGTAGGATACTATAATAATATTTTTATTTTAAAATAATTAACTAGATCAATTTAACATAATCAATATTATTAAATTTCCATGTGACACATTAAACATATTTTATTTTTTTATCTTCATAAAGAGATAAAAAAATCATAAAATAGTATCAAAAATTTAAGGTAATAATTAAAATGGAAATAAAAAGTGCGGAGTTAATCAAAGGTCAGGATAATGATCCAGAGGTTATTATTGGTTTGGTTGGAGCTATTGGCACAAACCTTGATCAAATAAAGAATTCTATTAAAGAGATGTTTTTAACATACTCTTATGATGTCATGGAAATAAGGATATCTTCAGACATAATAAATAAATTAAATTCGACAAAAAAATGTGATGAAAACTATAAAAATATAAATAATTTAATGACTGCTGGAAATGAACTTAGAGAAAAAAGTAAAAATAATGCCATTCTTTCCATGGCAGCATCAGCCATAATCAGTAGTAATCGAGAAAAAGAAATATCAGGACTTCCAAAACCAAAGCCTAGAAAAGCTTATATTATTCATTCATTAAAACATCCTGATGAGGTTAACTTATTAAGAGATATATATACTAATGGATTTTATTTAATTGGAGTTTACTCTGATGAAGATAGAAGAAGAGATTTTCTTATTAACCATAAATCTGTTTCTGAAAAAGAAGCTAATGAGTTGATCAAAAGAGATGCACATGAGGGTGATAAATGGGGACAACATACTAGAGACACATATGAACTTGCCGATTTTTTTATTAATCATGGAAATAATTACGATAGAGTGACCAACCACCTTTGGCGTTTTTTTGACTTGATTTTTGGAAAACCTAATATAAGCCCAACCTTTGATGAATACGCAATGTCGATGGCTTATTCTGCATCATTAAGATCTGCTGATCTCTCTCGTCAAGTTGGAGCCGTTTTAACAAAAAATAAAATGATATTAACCACCGGTGCTAACGATATACCTTCTTTTGGTGGAGGTTTATATTGGCCTGAAATCATTAATGATAAAATACAAGATATTGATGGTGGGAGGGATTATACTATAGGGTATGATTCTAATGCGGATGAGAAAAAAAACATTATTGCAGATATAATAAATAAACTATCTGAACAGATCGATAAAACAAACGATAAAATATTTAAAAAACATAAAGAAAAAATATCAGATCTAGTACTTAAAACTCTACAGAATAGTAAAATAAAAGATATCACCGAATATGGTAGAGTAGTACATGCTGAAATGGAAGCCATATTATCGTGTGCAAGAAGTGAGATAAATACATATAAAACAACACTTTACTGTACAACATTCCCTTGTCATAATTGTGCAAAACACATCGTTGCAAGTGGCATTGAGAAAGTTTTCTATATAGAACCTTATCCTAAAAGTAAAGCTTTATTATTTCATAAAGACTCTATTGAGTCCTCGGAAAATAGTAAAAATACCGAGAACTCAACAAAAGTTATATTTGAACCTTTTGTTGGTGTTGGACCAAGATGTTTTTTCAATCTTTTTTCAATAAATTTAGGAACTGGTTATAAAGTAATAAGAAAAGAGAGTGATGGAACAGCTGTAAGGTGGGAAAGAAAAAATGGTAGACTCCGCATACAAATGCTACCTTCTTCTTATATTGAAAAAGAACTCAAAGCAGCAGACAGTTTAAACAAAATCGTTACGGAGAAATTAAAATGTCAATAGATAATCAGCCAGATTTATTCGAATACCTCACTGAAGCAAGTAAAACTGTGTCTGACTGGCCAACATGGAAACAATCAGGCTCAGATGCTACTCAGTTTCAAGAAAATAGAAAAAATACAAACACATATACCAAAGATAATAATGCCTGTTTTGTACTAAAACGAACCTCAATATCCTAAATGTGACTTTTAACAGTTTTCGGATTCTGGAGAAAAGAGAGCTTAAAAAACACATTCCATATAACACATTGAAAAATAATTAGTAAGATTTCTTAGCTGTTTACAGCCCACCATTAAGCCAGTAGATACCTTGTATTTGCTGGCTTTAATCAAGAATAAAATTTAACTCTCTATTTAATAAATGAAAATCACTCACCCAATGCCTTTCTAATAAATCCTTTGTTTTGATTAAGCATCTGTGTGGCTTGCTGTGCATCTACATTTGCTAGGATCATTAAAATTGCCGTTTTACAATGACGATGACATTGTGATAACGCTTCTTCAGCGATAGCTCTTTCACACTCGGTTGCTTGCATCACAATACGAATTTGGCGTTCAACCAATTTGGCATTGGTCGCTTCAACATCCACCATTAAATTACCAAATACCTTGCCAATCTTTATCATCGCACCTGTGGTTATCATATTTAAGATAAGTTTTTGTGCTGTACCCGCTTTCATACGTGATGATCCGGTTATCACTTCAGCACCCACAACTGGTGTAATAGCAATATCAGCAAGTTTGGCAATCGGGCTTTCAGGATTACAACTAATCGCTCCCGTTATCGCCCTGAGTGATTTTGCATACTGTAAAGCGCCCATCACATAAGGCGTTCTACCACTTGCCGCAATACCCACTAAGATATCTTGCTCATTAAAATTAAGTTGGCGTAAATCCTCTTCACCCAATTGCGCATTATCTTCTGCATTCTCGACAGCTTGTAAAATCGCTTTATGCCCACCCGCAATTAAACCAACCACCATTTCATGAGGAGTACCGTAGGTTGGCGGGCATTCACTGGCATCTAAAATCCCTAATCGCCCTGAAGTACCCGCACCACAATAAATAAGGCGTCCACCCTGTGTAAATGCAACAGCAACTTTATCAACCAGTTGTGCAATTTCAGGTAGCACTTTTTCTATTGCGAATGGTACTTTTTTATCTTCATTATTAATGACACTTAGCATATCCAACGTTGAAAGCGTATCGATATTCTCACTGTCATGATTCCTACTTTCAGTCACTAGATTGCTAAGATCAATAGCCATTTTGGCTCTCCCAATATTATTCATATGATTAAGTCGAAGAAATTAACTGCTTTTATACCATTATTATTGGTAAGATTTTCAAAATCATTACAAACGGTACTCTACATGACATTTATTAAATATATTTCGACTCTTATCAGCCTACTTACTCTTGTTTGCTCGTTTTCTTTACATGCTAATTTTGAAGAGCAAGATAAAAGAAAATTTGAAGATACTCGCAAAGAAGCACTAAACCATAATGCACAAGCTCAATATCAATTAGCTGAAATGTATTCGATGGGAACCGGTATAGAAAAAAACCTTCTTAATGCACAATTGTGGGCAAATGAAGCAATAAAAAATGATCATGCCGATGCCTACGCACTACTTGCTGATATTTACTTATTTAATGCCGACCCTTATTTTAAAAATAATTATATCGAAGCAAAAAAATTAGCTACTCTCGCAGTAAATAAAGGAAGCATAAGAGGAAAAATAAGTTTAGCAACAGCGCTCATTGCACCATTATCTGGAGAAACAGATCACCAAAAAGCGATTGTATTATTAGAAGAAGTCGCAGCGATTCATCAACCAGAGCTTGTTTACGCTCCAATTTGGTTAGGTGTTCTTTATAGTGGGGTTGGCAATGTGCCTGTAGATACTGAAAAAGCGAATATGTGGTTTGCAAAAGCTAATGAAATGACTTTTGAAGGATTCGCTCAAGCAATGGCTTCTTTTATGTTCTCTGGCCAATATCATATTATTGAGCCTAACAAGCAAAAAGCAGATGAATTAATGAAACAGGCTTGTGAAGAAGCAAAAAAAGTTGGCAATGAGTTTTATTGCCAACAAGAATTTAATTAACCCAAAATCAAATAAATAACCCTAACTCAGAAAAGAGATGGTAAATATCACCATCTCTTTTATACCCTGTCTGTCCTATCTAACATTCTTTTATAGCGCCATACGGTATTCAATCACACCCGGTTTTTCTGCTACCCAATTATATAAGCGCTGACCACGTAAATTAGTTTCCTGTGTATGCCAATATAGACGAGCACAATCACGCTGTTTTGCTTGTTGATGAACAAACTCAATAAGTTGCTTACCTACATGGCGACCTCGCGTATCTGGTGAAACAAATAAATCTTCTAAATAACAAAAATCACTTTCAGCCCATGTTGAACGATGAAAAAGATAGTGAACAAAACCCAATACCTTTTCACCTTCCATTGCTACGGCACAATAAACAGGTTCTTTTTCATCAAAAAAACGTGCCCATGTTTTTAATGTTATCTCTTCTGATAACTCAACTTTATAAAATGCTTGATAACTTAACCAATGTGGCAACCATTGAGCATAATGTTCTTGCTCAACAAACTGGATTGAAACAGTTATTGGTGTTGTGCTCATCTCTTCACTTCCTTTTACTTTCATCAATGCTATAAAAAAGTATCACCTACCTTTAATCGTGGTTATGGTACGTTTAATTTTGGTTCTCAATAAGGTACACTTTTTGTGTTTTTATAGGGTCCACTTTATGAAACAGAAAAAAACAGCTTATTTTCCTAATCTTGTTTTAGAAGAAGGGCCTATTGGCTCTCAGGTTTATCACGCGATTAGAAAGGCGATTTTAGATGGGCGCTTAACATCAGGTAGCCGTCTACCTTCAAGTCGCACATTAGCTGAAATGATGTCGATTTCTCGTAACTCTGTTATTGCAGGCTTTGAACGTTTAATTGATGAAGGTTATTTATTTACTCGTCGTGGTGCAGGAACTTTTGTTGCAAATACAATCCCAGATGCCATTATTTCAGATCAGTGGGCCAAAACCATCCACTCTATTTCTTCATCACACATCAAAAACCCATTAGAAACGCTCAATCCCAATATGCAAAAAGCACACGCTTTTTGGCAACAGTCACAACCCAATATCAATAGCAGTCCTACATTTCATGTTGGCGTTGGCTGTGCGGATCTTTTTCCTCATGAACTTTGGGGAAGATTATTAGGGCGAGTTTGGCGACAATCGAAAAAAGTACTCGCAACATTTAATTCGCCAACAGGCTACACTCCTTTAAAAGAGATGATATGCCAATATGTTCAATCAACTCGAGGGCTCTCTTGTCAGCCTGAGCAAATCATTATTGTAAATGGTACGCAGCAAGCGATAAATCTCACCACTAGAGTACTATTACAAGAGGGAGATACCGTTTGGCTAGATGATCCTGGTTATGACAGTGCACGGGGTATCTTCACTTCTTATGGTATAAAACCACATCCAATAAGTTCAGATATTGATGGAATGGATATTTCTCAAGGAATAGCGCAGTGCCCTGAAGCAAAACTTGTTTTTACCACACCTTCCCATCAATTTCCCTTAGGCAATACACTTTCACTTTCACGTCGTATTGCATTATTAGAGTGGGCATCATCCAATAATGTGTGGATCTTTGAAGATGACTATAACAGTGAGTTTCGCTATCACACTAAACCTATCCAATCCCTACAAGGGTTAGATAAATATCAGCGAGTTATCTATGCTGGAACATTTTCAAAAATGATGTATCCCGGATTTCGTTTAGGTTTTTTAGTCGTACCTCAAACCTTAATCGAAGCCTTTAAAGTCGCTAAATACTACACCGATTCACATTCAGGTTTTCTAGAACAAGCAACATTAGCGCTATTTATGTCTCAAGGGCATTACGCCCGCCATGTAAGAAGAATAAGAAAAGCCTGCTATGAACGCTATCAAGTGTTAACTAACGCTATAAAAACACATTTATCTCATGTTTTTCATGTTGAGCCTACGGATTCAGGTATCCATATTGTCTGCTGGCTAAAGCTAGGTTATACAGAAGAATATGTCGTTAAAAAAGCGCGAGAAATAGGATTAGCCATACAGCCTTTGGCGCGTTACTGTATTCAAACATATCCAAAGAAAGGTGTTTTATTAGGATATGCTGCTCATAATCCAAATGAAATTGAAAAGAGTATTATCTTGCTTGCTCAAACTTTATCTAAATAAATAACATCTATTCTTATTTGTTATTTGCAATATAAAAAGCGAGCAAGCCTTGCATTTACCCTATATTATTTTTAGGCGTGCAATAATAAACCCAAGCAGGAGGAACATTAAGCATGACTAATTTCTTTTCTAAATGAAAATAACGAGATAACGTTTTTTCATATCGAGTAGTATATTGAAATAACACAAAACAACCTTGTGTTTTTAATAACTCTTTATGCACTCGTTTTAAAATTCTTAAGCCTGTTTTCTTTGGTATAGATAAAAAAGGTAATCCTGAAATAATCATATTATAATGACTGTCTAATTTCTCCGCTGACGCAGTGTAAACCTTTAATCGATTATCATCGATTTTATCTAATTCTGTTGCAAAACTAGGTTCTATTTCAAAAACATCTAATGAGGAACTCACCGACATTCTTTTTAAAATTTGTTGGGTAATAACCCCTGTGCCAGCACCTAATTCAGCAACTTGAATGTCCTGTTGCCAATTGAGTTTATCCAGCATTTCATAACATAACCAACGAGATGAAGGCGCGATAGTACCCATCGTGGTTGGTGAAATCACAAACCGTTTTAAATACGAGTAGTACGTAGATAATGGAATGACTGTTGATATATCCATTTCGCCTCCTAACACCACTTAATAAGCGGTAAAATAAAATTCAAATAAAATGAAGAACCTTCATCATTATTTTTTATTTATGAAAATACATCATCTATTAAACAGTAGCGTTTAGTATAAAGCTTGGAGTGACCTCTAAGTAAATACGTTTTTCTTATATATTACACTATTTTACATTTTTCTATTTTTACTCTATTTTCTTAAACAAGAATATATTTTTGTTTATCCCAAAAAACAAAATAAGATATAACAGAATATTCTTACATTTTTATGGCGAACCTATTTTCTTTTTTAACAACTCATTGATATTTGTTCGTTCTGTGGCTTTCTTTTGTTAACTCTACGAAGACTATAAGAAACACTTCTAATTCTTTGGTAAATAATCAATAAATTCACTTGCACCTATCTCTATATTTTGTCAGGTTAGTGTGAGGTCTCTCACTATTCCTACAGACAAAGACAGGGTAATTACAATGAAAAATGTTGGTTTTGTGGGCTGGCGTGGTATGGTCGGCTCCGTTTTAATGCAAAGAATGGTTGAAGAACGTGATTTTGATGGGATAAACCCTGTTTTCTTCACCACATCTCAATTAGGTGAAGCAGCACCTGCTTATGGTAATCACCGTAGCACTCTGCAAGATGCTTATGATATTGATACGCTAGCATCACTCGATATTATTATTAGTTGCCAAGGTGGTGACTATACCAATGAAATCTATCCAAAACTGCGCCAAGCAGGTTGGCAAGGTTACTGGATTGATGCCGCATCTGCGTTACGTATGAATGATGATGCTGTGATTATTCTCGATCCTGTTAATGGACAGCATATTCAAGACAGTTTAAACAAAGGCATCAAAGCTTTTGTTGGTGGTAACTGTACGGTCAGTTTAATGCTGATGTCATTAGGGGGTTTATTTACGAACAACTTAGTGGAATGGGCAAGTGTCTCCACCTACCAAGCAGCTTCTGGGGCTGGTGCTCGCCATATGAGAGAGCTACTGTCACAGATGGGCTCTCTACATAATCAAGTAGTAAAAGAGCTTGAAAACCCAGCTTCCGCCATCTTAGATATTGAACGTAAAGTCACTAACTTTACGCGCAGTGGTACGATGCCAACTGAGCAATTTGGTGTTCCTCTAGCAGGTAGCTTGATCCCTTGGATTGATAAACAATTAGAAAATGGCCAGAGCCGTGAAGAGTGGAAAGGACAAGCAGAAACCAATAAGATTTTAAACACAGGTTCAAATATTATCCCTGTTGATGGTCTTTGTGTTCGTATTGGCGCATTACGCTGCCATAGCCAAGCATTTACTCTAAAACTGAAAAAAGATTTACCTGTTGCTGAAATTGAACAATTACTTGCCAACCATAACGACTGGGTAAAAGTCATTCCTAATGATCGTGAATTGACTATTAGAGAGTTAACACCTGCCGCAGTTACAGGTACATTGAGCACACCTGTAGGCCGTATTCGTAAACTGAATATGGGCCCTGAATTTATTTCAGCCTTTACTGTTGGTGACCAATTGTTATGGGGTGCTGCAGAGCCTTTACGCCGTATGCTGAATATTCTGCGTTAATACCTATTATTTGAATATCGACCATTTTAAAAAGTAAGAAATGGTTGATATTCTTATTTTGAATAATAATAAAAATCATTTCTTATCCCCCTCCAAATATAACTATTTTTTAATTTTTCATATTTTATTTAATTCTGTTTTACTAAATACTCTTTTAAAAATTATTTCAAAAATAAACTTAAAGGATCTATAGAATGAATTCAGAATAAATAGCCTGTTTTCATTAAAAACAAAGTGTAAAAATCAATAAATCATTTCTTTACAACTGAAATGTAATGATAATAAAAATTATCATATAACAAACGCTAATATAATATTGTTTTTAATTTAATATTATGAGTATTGCGGTAACTACTTATTATCTAAAAATAAATTTACTTTATATTGTCATTTATTTAAGGTGATTTTTATTACTTTAATAAAAAGATGTATCATAAATATGACAACACAAACACAACCCAACAAAAAAGGTTTTCTAAACCGAGTAGAGCGAATTGGTAATGTCATGCCTGATGTTACCATGCTGTTCGTTTATGCCTTAGTGATCTGCTGGATATTTTCATTCTTTCTCTCTTTTGTTAGTTTTGATTATTTCCATCCAGTGACTAAAGAAAAAATCACCGTAATTAATATGTTTCAATATGAAGAAATCATATTATTTATTACAGGTGCAGTAAAAAATTTCATTAATTTTCCACCACTTGGAATAACGATTGTTGCAACGTTAGGAATTGGTATCGCAGAAAGTAGTGGCTTTATTAAAACCGCCCTTAAAAAGATGCTTTCATTTATTTCTCCGAAAATGCTAACACCAACCGTTGTTTTTGTCGGTATTGTGGCACACTTAGCCTCAGACTCAGCCTACGTTATTTTAATGCCTGTTTCTGCCATGATGTTTTATGCTAGTGGACGCCATCCTTTAGCGGGGATCGCCGCCTCATTTGCTGGCTTAGCTGGTGGTTTTACAGCAAGCTATACACCATCAATTATTGACCCAATAATGCAAAGCTTTACACAAGAAGCTGCGCAAATTATGGCTCCAGGTTATAGCGTTAACGTTTTATGTAATTACTTTTTTAGTCTAGGTGGGACATTTGGCGTTATTTTAACTTGTTGGTATATCACTGAAAAAATTGTAGAACCGTGGTTAAATAAAAATTGTCCAGTTTCCTCTGGTATTGATACCAAAGATGCAGAGTTAGGTGAGATCACCTCGACAGAAAAACGAGCATTCCGTTTTGCTGGCTGGGCAGTTGTACTAATGGGGGCTGGTTTATTTGCACTGCTATTACCAGAAACCTCACCGCTACGTTCACCAGAAGGCAGTTTAACCAGTCCTAAAGCCCCAATTATGCAAATTGTGGTGCCTTTACTGTTTATCTTTTTTTCTGTACCCGGATTAATCTATGGTTATATGACTAAATCTTTTGCCTCCACAAAAGATATTGTCAAAGCGATGGAAAATATCACCAAATCGCTGATCCCATTTATCGTTTTTGCCTTTTTTGCAGCTCAGTTTCTTTACTCGTTCCAACACTCAAATTTAGGAACATTATTAGCGTTATCTGGTGCCGAGCTACTGCGTACACTGAATATGCCTTCAGGTATGACCGTGTTAGGTGTGATTTTGCTAACCGCGATCTTAAATATCATGATCACCTCAGCAACATCAAAATGGGCAGTGATTGCCCCAGTATTAGTGCCAATGTTGATGGCTGTCGGGATTTCACCTGAATTAACACAAGCAGCGTTTCGTGTCAGTGATTCCGCAATGAATGTGAGTACCCCCATGTTCCCATTCTATCCACTGATTTTGATGTATTGCCAAAAATACTATAAAGGGGCGGGTATCGGTACATTATGCTCAATGATGATCCCTTTCACTATTGGCTTGCTTATTGTATTAACCACCACGCTATTTATCTTTTGGGGGCTTGATATTCCTCTTGGCTTTGATAGCGGATATACATGGCAACCAGCATCATAACTCACACTGATAAAAGCAACTGTATTAGGATAAAGATTATAATGAATACCTTAGGTCAAAAATTAGAACAGCGTTTTTTCCGTTATCTGGCAATTGAAAGCCAAAGTGATGCATCAGCTTCTGTGGTACCCAGTACACAAGGGCAACTTGAATTAGCAAAGTTACTGGCTAAAGAGCTAGAAGCTTATGGTTTGAAAGATATCTATATTGATTCTCACGCTATTTTATATGCAATGAGACCAGGCACTAAACCCAATGCCCCTAAAGTTGGTTTTGTTGCTCATCTTGATACTGTTGATGTGGGTCTTTCGCCAGACATTCACCCTCAAACATTGCGTTATGAAGGAAAAGATCTCTGCTTAAATAAAGAGCAAGATATTTGGTTTAAAACGCAAGAGCACCCTGAAGCCGAGCCTTATATTGGTGAAGAAATTATCTTTAGTGATGGTACAAGCGTATTAGGTGCTGATAATAAAGCAGCTATCACCGTGGTTATGGAGTTAATGGATAAACTTCAGCATGCTGATTTTGATTGTGGCGATATCTATGTTGCGTTTGTACCAGATGAAGAGATTGGATTACGCGGTTCTAAACTGATGGATTTATCTCGCTTCAACGTTGATTTTGCTTACACCATTGATTGCTGTGCATTAGGAGAAGTGGTGTATGAAACCTTCAATGCAGCATCCATTAATGTGTCGGTGAAAGGTATTACTGCACACCCAATGTCCGCAAAAAACGTATTATTAAACCCAATTCGTGTTGCTCATGATTTTATTGGCTGCTTTGATCGCTTTGATACGCCAGAGCACACCGAACACCGCGAAGGTTATTTCTATGTCACTGATTTGATCGCTAACCCTGATAATGCCGTGATTAAAATGGCTATTCGTGATTTTGATAAGAAAAGCTATGAAGCACGTAAGCAATACATAGCACAATCTGTTGAATTAATACGCGCTCGCCACCCTCGTGCACAAATCGACTATGAGATTGTCGATGTGTATAGCAATATCAGTGATTCGATTGGGGAAGATCGCACCGCGATTGAACTTATTTTTGAAGCATTAAAACAATTAGATATTCAACCTAACGTGATCCCAATGCGAGGAGGTACAGATGGCTCTGCGCTTTCAGCAAGAGGATTGCTCACACCTAACTATTTTACAGGCGCATTAAACTTCCATTCTCGTTTTGAGTTTTTACCTGTGAGCTCATTTGAGAAAAGCTATTTAGTGACAGAAATGCTGTGCCGTTTGGTTGGGCAACGCGGGTAAATGTAATTTTTGACGTTAACAAAAAAGCGGAACCATTTTCATGGCCCCGCTTTTTTATCTAACTTAATCTAAACTAGATATCAATATTTGCGGCTTTCAGCGCATTCTCTTCGATAAAGGCACGGCGAGGTTCAACCGCATCGCCCATTAACGTAGTAAATAGCTCATCCGTTGCAATCGCATCTTTAACGGTCACTTGCATCATACGGCGTGTATCTGGGTTCATGGTGGTTTCCCATAATTGTTCTGGGTTCATTTCCCCAAGACCTTTATAACGCTGTACAGCAAGGCCACGACGAGATTCTTTCGTTAGCCACTCAAGTGCTTCTTCAAAGCTTGAAATCACCTGACGACGCTCTCCACGCTCAATAAACGCACCCTCTTCAATTAGGTTACCAATAATGTCACCTAAATGGGTAATACGTTGATATTCGCTACTGTGGATAAAGTCATAATCCAATTTGTAGTTTGTATCCACACCGTAGGTACGAATACGTAATACAGGTTCGAATAGACGATTTTCATCATTTTGAACAATAGTATAGCTATAAGTACTGCCTTGATCTTCCGCTTCATTTAGACGGTTAACCAAGCCACTCATCCACTCTTCGACTTTAGCTTTATCAGATAACGCATCTTCTGTGAGCGTTGAGTGATACACCAAGCTATTTAACATACTCAGTGGATAAATACGCTCCATACGACGAATAATTTTATGTGCAGCATGGTAATCAACAACCAGTTTTTCAAGTTGCTCACCGTGCATTGCTGGCGCATGTTCACTGATATAAAGTGCTGCACCATCAAGCGCTATAGACATCAGGTATTCGTCCATCGCGTCATCATCTTTGATGTATTGCTCTTGCTTCCCTTTCTTCACTTTGTAAAGTGGTGGTTGAGCAATAAAGATATGACCACGCTCGATAATTTCTGGCATTTGACGATAGAAGAATGTCAGTAGCAGAGTACGAATGTGAGAACCATCGACGTCGGCATCCGTCATGATGATAATGCTGTGATAACGCAGTTTATCTGGGTTATATTCATCGCGACCGATACCACAACCTAATGCTGTGATTAATGTTGCTACTTCTTGAGACGCCAGCATTTTATCAAAACGCGCTTTCTCAACGTTTAGGATTTTACCTTTTAACGGCAAAATAGCCTGCGTTTTACGGTTACGCCCTTGTTTTGCAGAACCGCCCGCAGAGTCCCCTTCCACTAAATACAGTTCAGAGAAAGCAGGATCACGTTCAGAACAGTCTGCTAATTTGCCCGGCAAGCCACCTAAATCTAAAGCACCTTTACGACGAGTCATCTCGCGCGCTTTACGCGCAGCTTCACGAGCACGAGCAGCATCAATAATTTTTCCAACAACGATTTTGGCGTCATTTGGATTTTCTAACAGGTATTCCACCAGCTTCTCATTCATCAGCGTTTCTACTGCTGTTTTAACTTCAGAAGAAACCAGCTTATCTTTTGTTTGTGATGAGAATTTAGGATCAGGTACTTTAACAGAGATAACCGCGATCAGACCTTCACGAGCATCATCACCCGTTGCACTGATTTTCGATTTCTTATTAAAGCCTTCTTTATCCATATAGTTGTTTAACGTACGTGTCATTGCAGTACGGAAACCAACTAAGTGTGTACCACCATCACGTTGTGGAATATTGTTGGTAAAGCAATAAACATTCTCTTGGAAGCCATCATTCCACAGCATCGCAACTTCAACACCAATACCATCTTTTTCAGTAGAGAAATAGAATACATTTTGGTGAATTGGCGTTTTATTACGGCTTAAGTATTCAACGAATGCTTTAATACCGCCTTCATAGTGGAAATGATCTTCACGGTTATCACGTTTATCAATTAAACGGATAGAAACGCCTGAGTTTAAGAATGACAATTCACGAAGACGTTTTGCTAAAATTTCATACTGGAATTCAGTCTCACCTTTAAAGGTTTCAAGACTTGGCCAGAAGCGAACAAATGTTCCTGATTTTTCGGTATCGCCAATCACTTTTAAGCGATCATCAGGTACACCATGACGATAAATTTGCTGATGGATTTTTCCATCGCGATGAATAGTCAGTTCGAGTTTTTCAGACAACGCATTAACAACAGAAACCCCTACACCATGAAGTCCACCAGAGACTTTATAGGAGTTATCATCGAATTTACCCCCAGCATGCAGAACTGTCATAATAACTTCTGCTGCTGAAACACCCTCTTCTTGGTGAATGCCGGTTGGAATTCCACGACCATCATCTCGAACAGAGACGGAGTTATCTGAATGGATAGTGACAATAATCTCATCACAGAAACCCGCGAGGGCTTCGTCGATTGCGTTGTCGACCACCTCGAAGACCATGTGATGCAGACCGGTTCCATCATCTGTATCCCCGATATACATCCCCGGGCGCTTACGCACCGCATCCAGCCCTTTTAATACTTTGATACTTGAGGAGTCATATGTATTCGACATCAACGTTTCTCGCTTTATTCCTATGGTTTAACCTCTATTTTGCCACGTTCTACGCTAAATAGCCTGCTATTTACATCTAGCATATCTTTCACTTGCCCTTGTGTTATCGCACTGACAAACACCTGAGCTTGCGTAGATTTTAGACGCTCGGCTAACAACTGACGCCGACTTGCATCTAATTCGGAAGCAAAATCATCGAGCAGATACAGGCATCTTTGCCCATTCTTACGAGTGAAATATTCACCTTGTGCCAGTCTCAAAGCACACATCAATAGCTTGAGCTGACCTCGTGACAACATATCTTCTACTGGCGTGCCGTTTGCTCTAATGCGTAGATCTGCCTTATGAGCACCAAGTGAGGTATAGGCTAACATTTTATCACGTTCAAATTGACGTGCTAGCAACTCACCATAATCAGTTTCTTTATCCCAGCCCCGCTGAAAACTGACTTTCAGCGAAAATTCAGGTAAAAACAGACGACACGTTTCTTCAATATCTTTAGCGATATCTTCGGTATATTGAGCTCGCCATTCACTTATCTGTTGCGTTAATAAGATAAGTTCTTTATCCCAAGGCATCAGCTGTCGATAAGACGTTGCTTGCCTTAGTGCCGCATTACGTTGCTTTAAAACACGTTTTAAATCCGACCATGCAGCGAAAAATCGAGGTTCATTATGAAAACAACCCCAATCGATAAACGCGCGACGATATTTAGGCCCACCATTCAGCAAAGTAAAACCTTCAGGTGTAATTAATTGCATGGGTAATAATTTGGCTAATTCTGCAATTTTATGACCATCGCTTCCGTCAATGCGTACCGTGCTATTACCTTCGCGATCTTTACTCAATCCAATCGCATAGCCACGGCTCTCTCCATTAAGCCCACTTAAACGCCCATGAAGAATAAATTCATTTTCATCATGTTGGATCACGCGATTTGCTTGAGAACTACGAAATGCTCGTCCATGTCCTAAGGTGTAAATCGCTTCAAGTATACTTGTTTTACCACTCCCGTTTGGTCCAACAAGAAAATTAAAGCCATCCGCTAATGGCAGATCCGCCTGTTCGATATTTCTAAAATGGCGGATCAATAAACGGGATAAAATCATGTTAGTGACTATTATAAACGCATTGGCATAACAACATAAGCAGCCGCAGAACTTGCCACATTTTCAACTTGAACACTTGAAACGGCATCAGTTAGTAACAGCTTAACTTCTTCACATTTCAAGGTATTCAATACATCAAGGAGATAGCTGACATTAAAGCCAATTTCCATTTCTTCACCTTGATACTGAACATCAACAATTTCTTCTGCTTCTTCTTGCTCAGGGTTGTTGGCTGTGATTTTTAATTGGCCACTCGTGAGGTTAATACGCACACCTCGGAATTTCTCATTCGATAAAATCGCAGCACGAGAAAATGCCTGCTTAAGAATATCACAACCTGCAATTACTGTTTTGGTTGGGTTTTTCGGTAATACGCGACGATAGTCAGGGAAACGACCATCAACCAACTTCGAGGTAAAAATAAAATCACCGACATGCGCCCGTATATTGTTGCTACCGATTTGCAGTTGCAGTGAACTTTCACCACCACCATCCAGTAGACGCATTAATTCAATAACACCTTTACGAGGAACAATAACCGAGTGACCCGGTAAAGATTGCCCGATATCCATCGAACATACGGCTAAACGGTGCCCATCTGTTGCAACTGTGCGTAATTCTGTGTTTTCAGTTTCAAACAACATACCATTGAGGTAATAACGCACATCTTGATGTGCCATTGAAAACTGAGTGGATTCAATGAGGCGTTTTAATGTTGCTTGAGGCAAGGTAAATTCAACATCGCTTTGCCAATCATCTAAATTAGGAAAATCAGATGCTGGTAAGGTTGATAATGAAAAACGGCTACGACCTGAGCGCACTAAAAGGCGATCACCATCAAGCTCAACACTAATTTCTGCACCTTCAGGTAACCCACGCCAAATATCAAAAAACTTACGCGCAGGAACAGTTGTGGCGCCAATTTCATGAGACTGGCTGAGGTTAACTCTCGCCACCATCTCCATTTCAAGGTCAGTTCCTGTTAGTGATAAGGTGTTTTCAGTCACCTTAAGCAATAAGTTACCTAAAATAGGTAAGGTAGGACGACCACCCAAAGGGCCACTCACTTGTTGTAGCGGCTTAAGAAGCTGTTCACGTTCAATGATAAATTTCATAGCGCTAGGATGATAATGTTCTGATTAAGTTAGAAAAATCTTCTTTGATATCGTGACTTTCTTCACGCAATTGCTCTATTTTACGACAAGCATGAAGAACAGTTGTATGATCACGGCCACCAAAGGCATCCCCGATTTCAGGCAAGCTGTGGTTTGTGAGTTCCTTTGCCAGCGCCATTGCCATTTGCCTCGGACGGGCAACCGATCGGGATCTCCGCTTCGACAGTAAATCGGCCACTTTAATTTTATAATATTCAGCAACTGTTTTTTGAATATTATCGATAGTGACTAATTTTTCTTGTAGAGCGAGTAAATCACGTAATGCTTCACGTACAAAGTCGATAGTAATCGCACGACCTGTAAAATTCGCGTTAGCAATCACTCGGTTTAATGCACCTTCAAGCTCACGGACGTTAGAACGAAGTCTTTTAGCAATAAAAAAGGCCACTTCGTCAGGTAACTGAATTTGATTTTCATCCGCTTTTTTCATCAAAATCGCTACTCGGGTTTCAAGTTCTGGTGGTTCAATCGCCACCGTTAATCCCCAACCAAAGCGTGATTTTAATCTATCTTCAACACCATTAATCTCTTTAGGATAACGGTCTGAGGTTAAAATAATTTGCTGATTACCCTCTAACAATGCGTTAAAGGTATGAAAAAATTCTTCTTGTGAACGCTCTTTATTGGCAAAAAATTGAATATCATCAATTAATAGTGCATCCACAGAACGGTAATAGCGTTTAAAGTCTTCTATCGCATTATTTTGTAACGCTTTTACCATATCTTGTACGAAACGTTCAGAATGCATATAAACGACTTTTGCATTCGCTTTACGTTCCATAATGCTGTTACCCACTGCGTGTAACAAGTGCGTTTTACCTAGCCCTGTTCCGCCATATAAAAAGAGTGGGTTATAAGCACCACCTGGATTATCAGCAACTTGTCTTGCGGCAGCTCTCGCTAACTGGTTAGACTTACCTTCAACAAAGTTATCAAACTTATGTTTTGGGTTAACGTTAGAGCGATAATTCAGCTCAGGCAGTTGAGACGCGGGTTGATTATCCCAGCTAGGGCGAACGGGCTGACTATACGTAGGTGCCGTATTTACTGTCGGATGTACGACAGCTTTAGGAACACTTTCCGGTGTACGTGTCGATGCAGGTTTATTACCCACTTCAAAACGCAAAGAAGGGACTTCAGAGCCACAAAAATCCACTAATAATGCGTTGATATTATTAATATATTTTTCTCTTACCCAATCTAAAACAAAACGATTAGGTGCATACAGCGCCAGCGTATTATCGCTTAATTCTGCCTGCAAGGGACGTATCCACATACTAAATTCAGTGGCAGGTAACTCATCCTGCAATCGGGCAAGACAATGCTGCCAAAGCGAAAGTGACACGGCGGACTCCCCTAAAAAAACAAGACTAAAAAATAAACAGGAAAAATGCAGTTGTACAATGTAGCTAAACACAGCGTGCTTAAACACAAAGTGCACAACATCGTTCCTCTTCAATTCTTAATAAGGAACAACTCTTGGTGACAACGATTTATTTACATCGTGATTCACGATCGCAGACTGGCTATTCTGATCGTGACGGGGGATCATATCGCAAAATGAAACGAAGATCCTCTTTCTTTTGCACAGTTTTTATGGTTTTTATCCACAGGCTTGATGATTTGTGATAATTCACCAAATGAAATATGCAAAGGCGTTCTAGTGTACTTGAGTCGCCCTATAAATAGCAATTGGGGATAACTTTCTCTTTGCATAAATCTCTCCTTCTTATAGTAAGTGATCAAATATCTCTCACTTGATCCACCAAAGATCCTTGCGCTTTTACCATGAGTCCGTATAATCTTGCACCCTGCGTGCTTGTACCAACAAAGTCACTTATTAAGGCTTTCTTTTAGGTCGCTAATAAGCGTACTCGTTGCGCATAAGTCAGGATTGATTATCGGGTTTGCTAAAAAAGACGACAAAAATCGGTACTTAAAGCGTCATCTTGATTGACGCATTTGAGTGATTTTATTACAATCCCGCATCTTTCCATCATTGATGCTGCGATTGAAGTACTGGTTTGTTTATTTATTGCACGCCTGTCTGTCAACGCATTTGCTGAATCAGTAATTATATTAAGTAGGTAGAAATCGCCATGAAACGCACTTTTCAACCGTCTGTACTGAAGCGCAACCGTAACCACGGCTTCCGCGCTCGTATGGCCACTAAAAATGGTCGTCAGGTTCTGGCTCGCCGTCGTGCGAAAGGCCGCTCTCGTCTGACCGTTTCTTCGAAATAATAAAAGCTAACCATTCCGTGGTTAAGCTCGCTTTTCCAAGGGAGTTACGTTTGTTAACTCCCAAGCATTTCAATTTTGTTTTCCAGCAACCACAACGCGCGAGTTCACCAGAAGTTACTATTTTGGGTCGCCAGAATGAGCTGGGGCATCCCCGCATCGGTCTAACAATCGCAAAGAAAAACGTTAAACGTGCTCATGAGCGCAATCGTATTAAACGATTAGCCCGTGAATACTTTCGTTTACATCAGCATGAATTACCGCCGATGGATTTTGTGTTATTAGTAAGAAAAGGGGTTGCTGAACTTGATAACCACCAATTGACGGAAGTGTTGGGTAAATTATGGCGTCGTCATTGTCGCTTGGCTCAAAAGTCCTGATCTTGCTGATTAGGGGCTATCAACTGGGGATTAGTCCTCTGTTGGGGCCTCGTTGTCGTTTTAATCCTACGTGCTCTCATTATGGAATTGAGGCATTGCGCAGGTTTGGAATGATAAAAGGTAGTTGGTTAACAGTGAAACGCATATTAAAATGCCACCCTTTACACGAAGGTGGTGATGATCCTGTCCCACCTAGAAAAAACGACGATAACAGAGAAAATTAACGATGGATTCGCAACGCAATCTTCTATTCATCGCTTTGCTGTTCGTTTCTTTCCTGATCTGGCAGCAGTGGGAGGGTGATAAAGTTTCACAAAACACCACCACTACTACTCAGATCTCGCAACAAGCGGACATGCCAAGTAGTGATAGTCTTGCTGTAACTGGTAACAGCAATGAGCAGGCAAAATTGATTACCGTAAAAACTGATGTACTTGATCTTAGTATCAATACTCAGGGCGGTACAATCGATGAGGCTGATTTGTTAGCCTATCCCGCCGAGCTTAATTCACAGACACCTTTCCGTTTACTGGAAACTACACCTCAATTCCTGTATCAGGCTCAAAGTGGCTTAATTGGCCCAGATGGTCCAGATCAGAAATCTCGCCCAGTTTATACTGCTGATAAAAACGAATTTGTACTTGGTGAAAACCAGGATGAATTACGTGTACCTATGACTTTTGTGAATGAAGAAGGCGTAAAATTCGTCAAAACCTTTATTCTGAAAAAAGGTCAGTACGATATCGGTATTGAATACAAAATTGAGAATACAACAGATAAAACACTGACAATGAACTTCTACGGTCAGTTAAAACAATCTGTTAAATTGCCAGAAAGCCGTGATACTGGTAGCAGCAATTTTGCGCTACACACTTATCGTGGTGCGGCATATTCCTCAGATGAAACCAACTATAAAAAATATAGTTTTGGTGATATCGAAGATAAAAACTTATCTCTAACCACGAATAATGGTTGGGTTGCGATGTTACAACAATACTTCGCAACAGCATGGGTTCCTTCTAAAGATAGTCAGAACAATAACTTCTACTCAATTACTTTAGAAAACAAATCCATTGCTCTGATTGGTTATAAATCAGCACCTGTCACTATTGCACCAAATAGTACAGCTGACATCACCTCTACATTATGGGTTGGCCCTGAAATTCAGTCTGAAATGTCCGCTATCGCGCCACATTTAGACCTGTCTGTAGACTACGGTTGGTTATGGTTTATCTCTCAACCACTGTTTAAACTGTTGAAATTCCTTCACAGCTTTATCGGTAACTGGGGCTTCTCCATCATCATGATCACCTTTATCGTTCGTGGTATCATGTACCCGCTGACTAAAGCGCAGTACACCTCCATGGCGAAAATGCGTTTACTGCAACCAAAATTGGCTGCTCTGCGTGAACGTATTGGTGATGACAAACAACGTATGAGCCAAGAAATGATGGCGTTATACAAACAAGAGAAAGTGAACCCTCTGGGTGGTTGTTTACCACTGATTATCCAGATGCCAATCTTCCTTGCGTTGTATTACATGCTGATGGGCTCGGTTGAATTACGTCATGCTCCATTTATGTTATGGATACAAGACTTGTCTGCACAAGACCCATACTACATCCTGCCATTATTAATGGGTGTAACGATGTTCGTCATTCAGAAACTGTCTCCAACTGCAGTGACTGATCCGATGCAACAAAAAATCATGACCTTTATGCCGGTTGTGTTTACTGTATTCTTCCTGTGGTTCCCATCAGGTCTGGTTCTGTACTATATCGTCAGTAACTTAGTGACCATTATCCAGCAGCAGTTAATTTACCGCGGTCTGGAAAAACGTGGCTTACACAGCAGAGACAAAAAATAAGGTCACATGAGGAAAAACCTCTTCCTTGGTTACATTCAAAGGAAAGTGACATAAAATAGCGAAGGCGGTCTACAATGACCGCCTTCTGTTTTTTATATTTATATGATTATTCTGATTAAGCGAGTACACCATGCATAGCACTGATACTATCGTCGCTCAGGCCACACCTCCGGGAAGAGGCGGTGTTGGTATCCTACGCGTTTCTGGCCCAAAAGCTGCCCTTGTGGCACAAACCGTTCTAGGTAAGTTGCCTAAACCTCGTTATGCTGATTATCTGCCATTTCGCAATGATGACAACTCAGTACTTGATCAGGGTATCGCCCTTTTCTTCCCTAATCCGAACTCATTTACAGGTGAAGATGTTCTAGAACTACAAGGCCATGGCGGCCCCGTTATTCTAGATCTATTACTAAAACGTATTTTACAAATTCCAGGTGTACGTATTGCAAACCCTGGGGAATTTTCTGAACGTGCATTTTTAAATGACAAACTCGATTTAGCACAAGCAGAAGCGATTGCTGATTTAATTGATGCTAGCTCAGAACAGGCAGCTCGTTCAGCGATTAATTCATTACAAGGTGCATTTTCCTCTCATATTAACGAAATGGTAGAGTCGTTAACTCATCTACGTATCTATGTTGAAGCGGCTATTGATTTCCCTGATGAAGAGATTGATTTTCTTTCTGACGGTATCATTGAAGGAAAACTTAATACCGTTATTGCTGAATTAGATGATGTTCGTGCTCAAGCTCGCCAAGGTAGCTTGTTACGAGAAGGAATGAAAGTGGTGATCGCAGGTCGTCCAAATGCGGGTAAATCAAGCCTATTAAATGCATTAGCAGGTCGAGAAGCGGCTATTGTCACGGATATCGCTGGTACAACTCGTGATGTATTACGTGAGCATATTCATATTGATGGTATGCCTTTGCATATTATCGACACTGCAGGCTTACGTGAGGCCAGTGATGAGGTTGAACGCATTGGTATTGAACGAGCTTGGAAAGAGATTGAACAAGCAGATAGAGTGCTATTTATGGTTGATAGCACCACAACCGATGCAACAGCGCCTGAAGATATCTGGCCTGAATTTATGGCACGTTTGCCAGACACCTTGCCTGTTACTGTTATTCGTAACAAATCAGATTTAACTGGTGAGAATGCCGAGATCACGGCACAAGGTAACTACCCGATGATCCGCTTATCTGCTCGTGATGGAATGGGTATTGAGTTACTTCGTTCCCACCTAAAAGAAGCAATGGGCTTTAATAGTAATACTGAAGGTGGTTTCTTGGCTCGTCGCCGCCACTTACAGGCATTAAATACCGCTGCAGAACATTTACAGCAAGGCCATGAGCAACTGGTTTATGCAAAATCCGGTGAATTGTTGGCAGAAGAGTTAAGACTGGCTCAGCAAGCATTAAGTGAGATCACCGGTGAATTTACCTCAGATGACTTATTGGGTCGTATTTTCTCTAGTTTCTGTATCGGGAAGTAAATTTTAGTCCATCCTCGTCCGTAAACGTTCACTAACCCGTATTAACTGCATATTAATACGGGTTTTTACTTTCTGTACGGTTCTTAATTCCTCACGTGTCATCGTTTGCTTTTTGAGCTACCAACCACATTAAATGGACACACTGTTGAAGTGAGATATGGTACTTTCAAATACCAAACTACACATATCTGCTCATGAAAACTTGCCGAATATGACGAGCTTGATGATTGAAGTTCTTCCCTCTGGACGAAAAACCTGGCGTTTCCACTACAGCTTTGATAACAAATCGTAAAAGATCTCTTTGGGCTAATACCCGGTTTTCTCACTTGCAGAAGCACGGCTTTGGTGTGAAAATTGCCACTCAATAGTGACCCATGGCATTAATCCGACGCAGAAAAGGCTGTAAGAAAAACTTAAACAGAAAGACCCAACGACAGTTAAAACATTCACCAAACACTGGCTGACCGATATCGTTGAAAAAAGTAACCGCGATCCGAGCAACATCATTCGCGTTATCGACAAGGACATCATTCCATCATCGGGAAGCTTAAACTCGAAGAACTCACAACTACCCATATTCAAGTCGTGATCGACCGCATCAAACAACGCTTAACTGCGTGGTGCGTACGCTGGATATAAATGTCGGGGATTTTGTTATTCATGACTTCCAGCATACTACCAGCACATTGATCCATGAGCGAAGCTACGACTCAGACTGGATGGAGAAATGCCTGACACATAAGATCAGTAGCGTTCGCGGTGTCTACAACCGTGCGGAGTACCTAAATCAGCGCCGGGCTTGGGCGGATTTTGTTGATGCACTGATTGAGATTGTAAGGAAGGTTATCATTTGACAATTCAGGAAAGGTTACAATATAACCAACTGAATAATATGAAAAATATAACAATAATAGTTTCTGACTAGAATATACTATCTAACCAGTTGAAAAAGATGCACTTCTCAACCATAATAACATCACTCTTTAGCGTTAGGCTTTGATTTATAGCCTTGTCGAGCGTTTCGCCAGACACTAACTTATTGAGTACTTTTAGGGTTGCGCTAGTAAGTTTTCTACCGATCCTAGAAGTCTCTAGGATCGGTAGAAAACTTTCTAGCGCCTCCTCTAGTAAAGAGTAAAAACGAGCAAAGTAATATTGCTCGTTTTTTTCATCAACGGAAAACAAATCAAAAATACATAACGTTTAAATCAATGTTTGAAGAAACTATTAAAAAACAATTTGAATTGTTAGATATAAGTAACTTCAATGTTGATATATCTCATCGCCTTCTTTTCGTGTGTGGTGGCAAAGTCGATATACGTGCACCAATTCCCCCCAGTTTTAGGGATAGACTACTTACTTACACAGCAAAGCATGTCCCTGAACTTCACGAGCATTTCATTCTAGCTGAAACATTCAAGGATTATTTTAAAGAAAATGCCTACCCAGATCTTCTAGTGTTCGAAGATGATATAGCTAATATTTCATCTCTTATTATCATATTCTTAGAAAGTCCTGGATCATTAGTTGAATTAGGTATATTTTGCAACAAATCAGAACTATTTAAAAAAATACTGATTGTTGCTTCAGAGGAAGAAGTATCTGGTGAGGACTCATTCATTTATTTAGGCCCACTTGAGTACATTAAAAAGAAAGTTTCATCCTCTGTTGTAATCTACCCTTGGCCAGATCCTAAAGTCTTAAAATACGATGATGATTTTCTTGATGATTTATGTGTAAATATAAAAGAAAAACTTTCGTCAATCCCAAAAACAGAACAATTCAGTAAGAATAATTCTGGGCATATAGCACTTCTGATTACTGAAATTATATCTCTTTGCTTCCCAATACAACTTAGTGAAATAGAATCAGCCCTAAATTCATTAGGGATTAATATTTCAACAAAAATCATCAACAGATCAATTTATTTACTTCAGAAAGTTGGTTTTATAGATGTTTTATCATATAGCTCAAACAAATATTACTTTCCATTAAAAGAGCGAAAATGGGTAAAATTTGGTAAAACTAAAAATAATAAACTCGTAGATAATCAACAATTAACAATGAAATTTAGACAATCTTTTGTAATATTAACTGATCCATTATCAAAACGAAGAATTACAGCGCTGCGTCAAATAATAGCAAAAAAAGAAATGGCTGAGGAGATTAATTAATGGACATATTACAGCATATTTCAGACTTACTGTTAACTAAAAAAAGTGAAATCATTTCTTTTTCATTGACGGCTCCTTATCGCTATAAAATATATAGAATTGCAAAAAGAAACTCAGACAAGAAGAGAACTATTGCACATCCTTCGAAAGAGCTAAAATTTATACAACGTGTAATTACTGAGTATTTATCCGATAAATTACCCGTTCACGAATGCGCATTTGCATATAAAAAAGGTAGTAGCATTAAGACCAACGCTCAAATCCATCTTAATACAAAATACTTGTTGAAGATGGATTTTGAAAATTTTTTCCCTAGCATAACACCACGTCTGTTTTTCTCAAAGTTACGACTTGCAAATATCGATTTAACTGCAAATGATAAAGTAATACTTGAGAATATATTATTCTTCAAATCCAAGAGGAATAGTAATTTGAGATTAAGCATTGGAGCACCAAGCTCACCTTTAATATCAAATTTCGTGATGTACTTTTGGGATATTGAGGTTCAAAAGATATGCTCTAAGATAGGCGTTAACTATACTCGTTATGCTGATGATTTAACCTTTTCAACAAATAATAAAGATATTTTGTTTGATATACCTGACATGCTTGAAAATATACTACCAAAATATTCTTTAGGTAAGATTAGAATCAATCATGAAAAAACAGTATTTTCTTCAAAAGGACATAACCGTCACGTTACTGGTATAACTCTAACAAACGATAATAAATTATCCATAGGTAGAGAAAGGAAAAGAAAAATCTCTGCCATGATCCATCATTTTATAAATGAGAAATTACCTAATGGTGAATGCAATAAATTAGTAGGGCTACTTGCATTTGCTAAAAATATTGAGCCTTCGTTTTATAAAAGCATGGTTGTTAAATATGGATCTGATAATATTTATAAATTACAAAAACAAAGAGACAAATAACTTCTGATGCACTTTTATAGACACCTGAGTTTTTGTTGATCATGCCCAGAACAACTTGGAATAAGTTTTTCTAACTGTATTACATTATAGCTTGACTTAGTCATGGATTTTCTAGAAGAATTAATTTTCAAATCCTAAAAACAGTTTCCCATAGCTTCCTCCAGTTCTACCCTATCCCCTACTTATAGCAGTACCTCTAAAAGCTTCCTGTTCTAAAACGAACTGAGGCCTGTAAGAAACTCCTTTGGCAGCCAGTCCCCCGATCTGAAACCGACCTCCTGTCTCAATACAGGTGACCATACCTTTTATCGCTACCCTGTTGCAAACGTAGCGACAGACAGAATACCGTAGAGAAATCGGACAGCATTGCCGAAGGCTCTGCGTTCGTACTTCCTGCTGAATGTCCAAAACACGACGTTACTTTTAAGATCATAAGCAAGTGAAAGTCACGCCAGCACACAGATCAGCTTCAATCCAGCTACTGCCTGCAAATCCTCTGCAACAAACAGTCTGAAACTCAAACAGATGTCAGAAATTCACTTACTAGTATGAAGCAAAGATGTATGATGAAGATGGTTTATGGAATCAAGAATCATGAAAATTCAAACTAAACAAATGATTACTGAAAAAATACTATCTATCAGTAGAACATCAGAATGGGGCTAAAAAGGGTATTACGTTGTGTAACAAGCAAACTTTCAGCAGTAGCACCTAGCAGAGGTACTGATTATTCATTATATACTTTTGTGTCCTTGCATGTGCCCATAGCCATGTTTTGAGGGCAATGTATCGCTGATAGATTAACGAGTTAGCTCGATTTTTAAGCTTCTGTATTGGGAAGTAACCATTAAATTTTACCTGCTATACCGTGTAAATTTTAATTTAACGGTTATGGCAGGTAAAGTCCGTTTTACACGCTATAACCACTAAACCTTGATCTACACGCTATAACCGGTATATTAGACATTAACGCCTATAACCGGTAGAAGATGATGATTATAATTAACGCCTATCAACTCAGCGTACATCTAAAAGATGTCCGATTAACAAAAAAGCTTTCTCAAGGTAAAGTCGCCCAAAAAGTGGGAATTCGACAAGACACTGTATCCAATTTTGAACTTAATCCTAATTCCACCAAGCTAGAAACCTTTTTCAAACTGCTCTCTGCTCTAAATTTAGAGATGGAAATTCATCCTAAAGATGCTAAAAATAATTTAGCACACAAAAGTGAATGGAAAGAGGAGTGGTAAATGGCGAGCCTTGATGTGTATATGAATGAATATCATGTGGGCATTTTTACTAAAAAAAGCTCAGGTGCGCATTCATTCCAATATGCTGAAGATTGGGTTAATCAACCGGGAAGTCGTCCTATATCTCTTTCTATGCCACTACAACTTCAAGAATATCAAGGAGATTGTGTCTATAATTTCTTTGATAATCTTTTACCTGATAATACTGAAATTAGAAATCGTATTGTGAGTCGCTATAATGCGAACTCAAATCAACCATTTGATCTATTAGCTGCCGTAGGTGCGGATACAGTTGGTGCATTACGGTTACTTCCCAGTGGTAGTACGCCAGCTAATATAAAAAAAATAGAATATAACAAACTTGATAACGCTGAACTTGAAAAAATACTATTAGGATATCAATCCAATACACCACTCGGAATGCTTGAAGAATATACTGATTTCAGAATTTCTATTGCTGGTGCACAAGAAAAAACAGCATTACTTTTAAAAGATGATCATTGGTGTGTGCCACACAATAATACGCCGACTACACATATTATTAAGCTGCCCATTGGTGTTATTGAAGGGCATTCCTACACAATGGATTTATCCGATAGTGTAGAAAATGAATATCTTTGTACCTTAATTGCCAAAGAGTTTGATCTTCCCGTCCCTCACTGCTTTATTGTTAAAACAGAAAATATTAAAGCGCTTGCTGTAGAACGCTTTGATAGAAAATATTCATCAGATAAATCGTGGATAATACGCTTACCCCAAGAAGATTTCTGCCAAATTCTAAATATACCTTCAGCTCTAAAATATGAAAATGAAGGGGGCCCAGGCATTATTGATATTATGAATTATTTGCTTGGTTCATCAAATGCTGATCAAGACCGTTTTCATTTTATGAAGGCACAAGTACTATTTTGGCTTTTAGCTGCAACGGATGGACATGCAAAGAATTTTTCTATTTTTATCAATCAAGAAGGACGTTTTCACCTCACTCCTCTTTATGACATCATGTCTATCTATCCCAATTTTGGAGGACGAGGACTTAATCCACGAGATGCAAAACTCGCTATGGGATTACAAGCAAGTCGAGGAAAAAAATATGCTATTGAGCAAATTTTCCCTCGCCATTTTTACCAAACAGCCGAAGCTGTCGGCTTCGATCCTTTATTGATGACAGATATTCTTCGTTATTTTTATAAAGAAATGGACGATGCCATCAAACGTGTAAAACAACAACTACCTGATGATTTCCCTTCTGAAATTCGCAATAAGATATTGAATGGAATGAAAGCTCGCTCGGCAAGATTAGACAATATTTAGTAGCTTACCTGCTATACCGTGTAACTTTCAACTTAACGGTTATAGCAGGTAAAATCCGTTTTACACGCTATAGTCGTTTTTTAATAATTAAGTGATAGTTTTACTCCTCCTTGTAGTTCATTTTTCAAACAATTAATCTTTGTTTATACTAATCAACATTGCTATATTTTCCGGAAAGAAAATCATAGGAGATATCTATGGCCACGACTTCTTTTAGCAAAAATTTTATTGTTAAGGACAAACAGTCTATTGAACTTATACAGAATGCTTTAAGTTATCCTCGACATATAAAAATAGTAAAACGGAATTACGAAACAGAAAATAGACAAGGAATTGCGTTATTAAAACAACGATTGCCCAACTTGGAAAACTACTAAAAGAGTTTGATAAAGAAACAACAATTAAACTCTTAAGTAGTTTTTCTAATAATTTAAATTGTGATGTTGAGAAATTTTTAACTTCTTCTACTAAAGCAATAAGATTTGAGCAAACTAATAATGCACGAACCTATTTAATATTAAATGATAATGGTGAAATTCTTGCTTACTTCTCTTTATCCTTTAAAGAACTTATTCTTGATAATGCAAAAATAAGTAAAACAAAAATACAACAACTCGATGGAATTTCTAAAAAAGCTGAAAGAATTAAAGCTTTTCTTATTGGTCAAATTGGGAAAAACACATCTATAATAAATAACCCTATTTCTTTAAAGTTAATCTTGAATGAGATTTATGCTGTCTTATCAGAAGCAAAAGCCCTTATTGGTGGTAGGATCATTATATTAGAATACGAAAATAATAAAAATCTAATTCAACTTTATGAAAGACATGGTTTTACACTAATTGAAACCGAGAACAATTGTCCTTATTCTCTCCGCACTCTTTATATTCATATTATTGAAGAATAATAATAAATTAAATATCAATAAATAATACTTAGTTAAAATATTTATTTTTACATTTAATAAATAAAACTGATTACGCAATCGTTTACTTTTTACTTTTTCTATCTTGAATAAAGATCAATATATCTAACACATATTAATATCATTATTAAATGTGCTTTTTAATGATCTAAATATAGAAAACCAGCCAATGACAATGCTAAACTTCGCCTTTAGTTAACTGGGTAAATATCCCCCTTATATTTAAGAGTCTATCGTGAGAACGCTTTATTTTACTGCGCTGACAACAGGCATTCTTTCTGCCATTTGGGCATTTGTTGCTAATCAATTTGATTTATTAAGCTGGGCTGGCTTTTTAGGTTGTACCGCTTATTTTGCTTATCCAAAAGAAGGTGTTAAAGGATTAGCAGTCACAATAGCAACCATTATGAGTGGTGTAATTTGGGCATTAGCCATTATTTATGGTAGCCAGATTTTTAATGATATTTCTATTTTCGGCTATGCCGTAACGGGTGTGATTGCCTTTGTAATGTGTATTCAAGCTAAAAGCACTTTACTTGCTTATATTCCCGGCACTTTTATTGGAGCATGTACTATTTTTGCAGCACAAGGGGACCTCATTCAAACCATTCCTTCACTAGTTGTGGGTGTTTTATTTGGTTATGCAATGAAAATGAGTGGACTTTGGATTGCCAATAAATGGCCCAAAATAGCGTAATTTATTTATGCTAACTCAAATCTAAAAGCGGTATTTAGTCATGCTAAAGCCGCTTTTTATTGCTAAAAAATAATTTAGCAAGGCACTATCATTGGTGTTCCAATAATAGGATCAGGAATAATTTTACATTCTAAATCAAAAACTTGTTTGATTAACGCCTCATTAATAATAGATTGTGGCTGGCCTTGTGCAATAATTTGACCTTGCACCATGACCACTAGATTATCTGCGTAACGACAAGCTTGGTTTAAATCATGTAAAACAGCAACGACAGTTCGCCCTTGTTGCTGATTAAGCTTTCGAAAGATATTCAGTAATTCTATTTGATAAGCAATATCCAAATAGGTTGTTGGCTCATCTAATAGTAAAATCTCCGTTTGTTGCGCTAATACCATCGCAACCCAAACACGTTGTCTTTGCCCTCCAGATAATGAATCTACCGTTTTATCTGCAAATTCGACTATTCCGGTCTCTTTCATTGCCGTTTCTACGGCTAACTTGTCTTCTCTACTCCATTGATGCATAAAACTTTGGTGAGGAAATCGCCCTCTTGCAACTAAATTAGCTACAGTGATCCCCGAAGGTGCTTGCATCGTTTGTGGTAATAACGCGATTTGACGAGCTAACTTTTTAGTTGGCAATGCAGTTAAAGGCTGTCCATCTAATGAAACATGGCCTGATAGCGGTTTTAATAGGCAGCATAAGCTACGCAATAACGTTGATTTACCACAACCATTGGGACCAATAATGACGGTGACTTTTTTATCAGGAATAGAAAGAGAAATATCTTGGCAAATCGTTGTTTGTTGATATCCCAACGTTAAACATTGAGTCTGCAATCGGCTATTATTCATCACATTATCTTTTTATTGAATGATCACATTAAGTAAAATAAGGGTGATAAATTAACACCACCCTTTGCTGTGATTTATGTTTAGAAACGAATTTCTACTGAAGCACCAACCATACGAGGACGTTGGTAAATAGCGGTGTCTTTATTATTATCTGGGATAAGAATTCGTTTATCAGAATCAAATAAGTTCTGAGCAAATAATGTGGTTCTACCCCATTTGAAGTTATAGCCAAGCTGTAAATTAGCTAACCAAAAACTATCTACTTTGCCGCTATCTGCATTATTTGCATTAGAGAAATAATCACCCGAGAATTGAACATTACCGCTAATATCCATCGCCTGAGTTAATTGATATTTAGCACCAACATTTGCAGTGTAACTAGGTGCTCGAGCTAACTCTTTCCCTTCAATACCACTGTTACCAAAGTCTTTGATTTTAGTTTTTAATAAACCAATACCTGTGTTTAATTCAAGCGAGTCTATTGGTTGATAAGCGACTGTTAATTCCGCACCGTAAGTTTCAACCTTTTTCGCATTACGAATAGTGGAAGAATTTGGCCCTAAATAGAAAGGCAGTTGCATATCTTTATAGTCGTTGTAGAACAAGTTTGTCATCACACTTAATTTGTTATCCAACAGGCTATTACGTGTATAAAGGCTATAATTCCATACATATTCAGGTGAATAGACATAAGTGACAATCGGCTTACCAATCGTCACACCTGCGCCACCACCGTTATAGCCTCGGCCGACAGCAAAACCGACGGTTTGATTCACACCCGGTTTCCATGCGATATCAGCTTTAGGCAAGAAGGTGTTATAGGTTTCATCAAAATCGATAGCAACAGCCGCACTTCCCCCATTACGAGTGTGGTGCTCTCGTTCAAAACGTCCTGATAACGTGACATCAATTTCAGGAAATAGTGCGTAAGTTAATGAACCATAAGCGGAAGCCGTTTCTGTTTTATCATCAAAATAGCTACCCCCAAAGATATTCACAAATTCATCTTGTTTGGCGTGGAAATAACGTAAACCCAAAATCCCGCTTAATGCTTCACTGTCCGTTTTAAAACGGATCATAGGTTCAAATTCAAACTCTTTAGCATCAATATCTGCACGAGGGCTTTGTGCTTCCGTTAGGCGACGTGTTGAAAAATCAGTATAAATCAGTGTATTTTCAACACTTAAATTGTCATTCGCTTCCCATGTAGTATTTAAAATACCGCTGGTTGTTTTACGTTTAATCACAGGACGAAAACGTGAAGGGGCATTTGGCGCTAAATTACTTGCCATATTGGCTTCATTTTGCGGTGATCGACTATCAAGATGGCTAACTGTTAGCTTGGCCTTAAAATCAGGATTATCTAAAGAGTCATAAAGTAGTTTTCCACGGAATGTATTGGAATGGATATCGCGCGGATCACCCGTTGGTGAATATTTATCCATATGCACAAAGCTTTCACGCTCTTGTCTTTCTGCCGTAAAACGAAACGCTAATTTATCTTCAATCAGTGGCCCAGAAGTCATGACTGCATATTCACGAAGATCTTGCTGACCTGCACCCAGTTTTACTGCATTTTCCCAATAGAATGTTGGGTCTTGAGTTTTAACCAAAATTGCACCAGCGATAGCATTACGGCCTTGCACATAACTTTGTGGATCACGGAAAATTTCAACCGTATTCACATCCCACAAGGATTGAGCACCATAACCAAATTCGTTATAGGTAAATGAGCGCCCATCAACAGAGAAATTAACTCTAGGTCGAGTACCACCGAGGAAAGCAATAGCACCTTGTGCTGGTCCTGAGCCATCAACACCTCGAATAGCGGGTAAAGCATTACTGTTTCCGTTATCAACAATGTTGGGTGTCATTTGCAGTAATGTATTCACATCTGCATTTGGTGTAGCTTCTATTTTTTTCGCATCATAAACCGTGACACTCGAGCCTGTGTCATAGATAGATTTATTGAGTTTTTCACCAGTTACAATTAACACATCCACTTTTTCGTCGTGTTTTTTGTTATCTTGTGACGTTGATGTTTTTTCTATTTCTTGTGCATTGACATAAGGAGTCGCAATACATAGCGTTCCTAATAAAGCCGTTTGCACAAGTGTTGTTATTGTGGCTTTTTTTGCGCGTAGAGTAAGAATAACAGACATAAGTCTATACCTTTCATGCCATAGAGCATGCCATTAGACGATTTAATAAAATACCCGCACTACATCCTAAAAATTTAATAAGTCTTTTTGGTGACCATCCCTTTCACTCATCCATAAGTTGATAAATATTTACTTCATTTATTATTATTCATTAGCATTATATATAATGATTATTATTATACATACGTAATGCATATCATTATCAATTTAAGCTTTGTATTTTCGTGTTAGTAACCACAACAAATAAAGTCCACCAATAACACCCGTCATTAAACCTACTGGCATCGTGACATCAATAGGTAGGCTTTGTGACAATACGTCAGCAGAAAGCAAAAGAAGTGCTCCCATTAATGCAGAGCCTACGATGGGTAGCTTTCCTGAGTGGCTTAATCGGATCACTAATTGAGGTGCCGCGAGTGCAACAAAAGCAATCGGCCCTGCACTGGCAGTCGCTAATGAAGCGAGTAATACAGCACTAAAAATCATCACCCATCTTACTCGGCCAACATTGACGCCCAATTGTTGGGCCATATCATCGCCCATTTCCATTAAAGTGAGTGATTTAGCATAAAAAACAATAAGGGGAACAAGCAGCAGTAAACCGATAAAAGTAGGGTAAACATGCTGCCAAGTACGAGCGTTTAGTGAACCAGCAAGCCAAAGATTAGCCATAATGGCATTATCAATATTGCCTTTTACCAACAATAAACTATTAAAGGCATGTAAAATGGCACCGACGCCAATACCGATTAAAATCATGGTGTAACCAGACATAACACTATTTTTTAATGACAGTAGATAAACAATTAACGCCGTTGCCATTCCGCCTATTAATGTAGAAATAGCGATATCCACAACGGTGCCATTAAAAATAATGATTTGAAGTAATGCACCTGTTGCTGCACCCGTTGTAAACCCAATAACATCCGGTGAGCCCAAAACATTGCGAGAGATCGACTGGAAAATAGCGCCTGAAATACCTAATGCAGCTCCAACCCCCATGGCAGTAAGTAGACGAGGCAAACGGATATCTATGACAATTTTCTCTTTGATACCACCTTCTGATTGCCCGACAACAATATCTATTAATGTAGAAAACTCGATGGGAAACTTACCTGTTGTAAGGGCGAAAAATGCCAGAGAAATCATCAATAAAAACAAAATAAAGGCGATGATGATATCTTTTGGAGAGAAGATCCAAGACCATGTACCCAATTGGCAGATAATCTCATTATTTTTAAGTTTCATAATGTAATGATCCGCCAACGTTTAACCAAATAAATAAAGAAAGGCCCACCAATCAGTGAAATCATAATACCGACACTAATTTCGCCTGGTGTGCCGATTAATCGCCCTAAACAATCTGCCATCAGCATGACTAACGCACCAATTAACATCGACATGGGTAAGATCCGCCGATATTCAGCACCGACTAAACGACGAGCAAAATGAGGGGCTGTTAAGCCTAAAAAGCTAATAGGGCCAACCGCTGCGGTAGCACTTCCAGCAAGAAGAACTATTGAAAATGCCGACAATAGCCAAACTCGTTTTTGGTTTGCACCTAACGCATGACTAATATCATCACCTAATGTCACGATATCTAACGAGCGTGTTAGCGAGTAAGCAATCACACTTCCAATCACAACCAACACAGTAATTGGGTACAAAACATCGAAACTACGTCCTTGCAATGAACCCACAACCCAATGACGGAATTGATCAAAAACACGTTCATCACTATTGACCGTAATAAGTTGAGTAATAGCGAGTAAAACGACAGAAAGGGCAACACCTGCAAGCACCATTCTCACAGGATTAAGTCCGTGTCTTACACCACCAAGAAGATAAACACCAACACCCGCGCAGAATGCCCCTAATAAACCAAACCACATATAAATAGTGACATCAGTGATCCCCGTTAATGCAATAACAGAGACGATCGCCACCATTGCTCCAGCATTAATGCCAAACAGCCCCGGATCGGCAAGTGGATTACGTGTTAAAGCTTGCATTAACGTTCCTGCTCCACCTAATGCAACGCCAATAACTATAGCTAATAATGTGCGAGGAAAACGTAGATAGCGCACTAATAAGTGCTCACTATTTGTCGTATCAAAATTGGTAAAAGCCTGCCATGTTGTATACATAGAAACATGCCTGCTTCCAACAAATAAACTTAATAGTGCAAAAAAGAACAATAGGAGAATAGCACCTCTTATTCCCCACTTTATGCTGTGGTGAGAAGTAAACATACGTTATTACTTATGCTGACTAAAACGCGCGACCATATCACTGATAATTTCTTGCGCGCTGTAATAATCAATACGGAACGAGTTTGCACCTAAACCATAAACTTGCTTATTTTTAACAGAAGGCAGATTTGCAAGAATAGGATCAGCCATAAATACATCGGCTTCTTTAGCGGTGCCACTTAATAGAAACGTTGTAGGTGCAGTGAGTTGTGTTAAATGCTCATATTGAGCCCACACAAAATCTGAAACGGGTTTATCTTTCGGTTGCCAAGCAAGATCTGCGCTTTCAATGGTGAAACCGAGTTGTTGTAATAATACCGCATGAGGGCTGGTGGTTAGCGAAACGGGATTAACAGTACCAGCACCAAAATAAGAGATAATATTGACCTGACCTTCAGGGAGTTGTAGCGCTTCTTTCCCCTCTTTTACTACGTTCGCAAAACGCTGTAGTAGTGTACCGGTCTCTTCTTCTTGTCCTGTTGCTTGTGCCAATTGTAACGCTAAGCTTTCCCAACTCTGTTTGCCGTAATCTAAAACAATGGTAGGCGCGATTTGTTTAAATTGTTCAACTTGAGGATAGACCGTATCACCACCATTGATGGAAACAACGATTAAATCAGGTGCATAAAGATAAGCCATCTCTAATGAAACACTGCCCGCAGACCACAGTTTTTCAACCTTTCTCTCTTTTGCCACTTTATCCCATTGGGCAAAAAATTGGCCATTTGCCGCCGTTGAACTGGCAACCACCGGAGCTTGCATTGCAAGGAGCGTTCCGGTGATAGAAACTGATGCCGATAAAATACGCTGAGGTTTTGCGTTAATTTCAGTTTTAGTGCCATCAACGTTGGTAAAAGTGCGAGGCCAAGATTGGCTATCAGCGCCAACATCAGAAGCATTTGCTGTATTAACAATAAAAGGAAAAATAAAAAGACAGGCAATAGAGACAACGGATTTAAACATGACCACTTTCCAAGTAAATAATCTTTACTTTAAATAATAAATGTAATTATTAATGTTAATCATAATCAATATCATTAACAATAAGGATTTATGGGGTTGTGATCGGAAAAGTGAGAATGAGCGCACAAAAAACAACTTTATAAAAAAACACCCAAGTCCAAGTTGTACTCAGGTGTTTCCGTTATTTTATTAATTTAATTGAAAATCTAATGAAACAATCAAAGGGTTCAATAGGTTTTCGGGTTTAGGACCTATAGGTTTTACACGTTTAACCGCAGCAATAGCCGCATTATCAAGGGAAGAAATACCCGAGGTACTTTCTATCTCAACCCTTGAAATCGCACCTTCAGAGGTTAGTGAAAAGCTCACCACCACCTGACCTTCATGTTGCATACGACGTGCTTGTGATGGATAACGTTTATGGCGCTCTATTTCTCGACGCAGTGAACTAATATAGTGATTATCAGATTCGCCTTGCCCTATTCCTTTCTCGCTTAATGCATGACTTCTTCCTGCTAATGAGCTTGCCGTATGTTGCGTTAAGCTTTCTGCTGAGGCTTCTGAAGTCGTTTGCGCTACTTGGCTTTCTAAATCACGCTGTTTTATCGGCTCTACTTTTTCTTGCACCACCTGTTTTTTTACAGGTGTAATTGGTTTTATAGGTGTGGGCTTTTCTTTTATTTTTTCAGGTATTTTCTTTGGTGCTTCAACAAACTCCCCTTTTTCGGCAATGGGTAAAACAATGGGCGTTTCTTGTGGCTCCGTTTCCACTAAAGGTTCCGGCACAACTGTTGATTGTTGAGGAGGTGAAAATACCACTTGGTAAACGGATAATGTATTTTCTTGTTGCTGATGAATATGGTGCGCACTTTCTGTCATAGAAAGTGAACGTAACACCCAACTTAATACGCCGATATAAACTAACGATATGCCAATCAGCCAATAATAAATATTAAACGGATGCCTGACAGAAAGTGCCAACATAAATAAAAGCTCCTTACTCTCTTTTAATTAAAATTGTGCAGTCACACCTAATCGGAATGTTCTTCCCGGTGCAGGCATACCTGATCGCGTTAAAGGATCAATGTAGTATTCGTTTAATAAATTACTGCCCGTTATTTCAAACGATAAATTAGGGCTATATTGATAGTTAATATAAGCATCAACGGTAAAGACTTTTGCCCAACGCATTGGATTATTATTTTGACCGTACATTTCTCGTGGTAACTTTTCTTTTAGCCATTTTTCATCCTTATTTTCCACTTCTGATGAATAAAGCCAGCGACTACCAATTTCTAATTTATTATCTAACCAACGAGTCCCTAAATGTAAATTAACCGAATATTTAGGTTGGATAGAGGTACGTAAAAAACCACCAGGATAACCGCCCGTCATACACTCTTTAATACCCAAGAAACCAAATGGATCATAGTGACTAAAGGCATTTTTATCACATACTTTATTTTTATGGCTATAAACTAAAGCCGTATCCATAAAAATAAAGCCATTATCAAAGCGAGCTTGAACCTCTAATCCCTCTAATATTTGCTTTTCAAATTGCCTAATTTGCCAGTTCGTATCTCTATCAAACACATTTTCAATATTGGTACGAAAATAATTAATTTTAATATCGGCATGGTGCTCCACATTTAGCCAATCTGTCAAATCAAACACAACACCTAACTCAGTACTTTTTGCACGTTCGGGTTTTAATTTAAAACCGTAATAACGCGCTTTTGACCCAGAAAAGCCACTGGTATTTTCAAATAGATTAGGTAACCGTAGTTGTTCGGTATAACGTCCATAAAAACGCAATATATCGTTGGCATATACCGTCGCAGACACTAAGGGTGAAAATGCACCATGATGATAACTGGGCTCTGGTGCAAATTTATCTTTATCATCAAGATAAATAGGTATTGAATTAGAAACGCCCATTTCATATTTATTAACTAGTTCACCTGTAATTGGATCAGGTACTTTTTCATTAATATCAACATAGCCACTTAAGAAGATGTTTTTACTTTTAGGTAACTCTCCATTTTCGTCATAAAGTAAGACTGTATATTCAGTGATCATAAGACGTTTTTCAGAAGATTTTATGTTGAGATATCCTTGTCTCTCACGAAGAAAATCATCCTGCATCATATCAACTTGAACTCTATTCACTTCATTACTATTAATAATCTTTTCTTTTATTTCTAATGGTAAGTTTTCATATTCAGGATAAATAAACTTAGATTTCACAAACTCACGTATTTTTTTATAGCTTTCTGGATAACGTCGATAATTCTTTAGTTCTTCTGGTAAACCTTCTACATCAATACTGTGGTAGGCTCTATATAATAAATATTCCTCAGCAGTTAAAGTTCGTCGATAAGGAAGAATAAAGCCTCTTATTGATGGGGATTTCTCATAACCTTTTACGTTATTCCGTAGCTTATTATTTAAAAAAGTATCTGTTAAATGATAATAATGGTATTTCCCACCCGCAGTAATAGCTAACCAAGAAAGTGGCTTCCAATCTGTGGAAAGGGCTAAATTAATTTCATGACGTTGCCCTGCTCGCCCTGCGGTAACAAAATCAAAATTTTCAGGAATTTTAATTTCATCACTGTCTAATTTTTCAAATTGATAATTACTGGAAAATGAAATAGAAAATTGAGGTGATAATTTAAATATCGAGGATATATCAATACCATAACGATTATTCTCTTGATAAAGAGAAGAAGTATCAATAAACCCAGTTTCATAACTGAGATCCCATTGTGTATTTCTACTTGAAAACGAGTCAACTTGTTTTGGCTCCCTTGGTTTTCCTCCTCGTGTATTAGTATGACCCGTAGTTAAATTGCCCCATAATCTTAATAGTAGATCTGTTTTTTTATCTTCTGGTTTATATTGATAGGTTAATATTCCTGCTTGTTGTGTAATATTTCCCAGAGGCCACTGATTGACTAAATTTTTATCATAACGAACCCAACTTAAGCGTGATGGCATAATATCGCCAAACAGTAAATCTGTGTATCGATAGTTAATTGAAAAACGATGTGTTGATTCAGGGAATAATGTTCCTTTAACTAAAAGAGAACGACTACGATTAGAGGTATTAGGGACTTCATTATCAGGACGATAAATATGAGCAATAAAAGGTAAATAAGGCTCAAAATTTCTTGTCCCATCCCTTACATGAACGGATTCTAATAAGTCTTTATTATTCTCACTATATTTTTTGGCATTTCTTTTTCCTGCAAAGTAATTTCCTTTTTCTCGTAGTGCGTAAGCAAATAATAAGTTAAAATTTTCTTCTTCAAATCCCACCCCAAGTCGAAATGAATAATCTTGAAAATTTTGTACTTTACTTTTTTGAGGCACTATTTCTAAAGCAGGATCAATAATGTAAGCATGTTGCTGGTAAAATTTTGGATAATAGCGGTAATCTTCAATCATATTTGTATAAACTTCTTTATACCGTGTAGAGTTATTACTAATATCTCCTTTAAAATTAATCCCAAAAGAATCACCAATAGGTACAATATCTCGAATATCTAAAGTTTTTACTGCAATACCGCCACCAATACCCGTTTTCATATCAGGTGTTAATGAGGGACCTTTTTCAATATAGATACTGCTAATCAGATTAGAATCAATATAGTTACGATTAGATGCACCACTATAACCTCGATAAACAGTAATTGCCTGCTCGGTCCCATCGACAGTAACAGGTATCCGACCTTGCCCTTGAATACCACGAATATTCGGGTCAAGCGCCCCACCATTACGCGCTTCACCACTATAAACACCAATGGCGCTTTTTAGTAAATCAGCGGGAGAAACGCCTTGATAACGCTCTAATAGCTCTTTTCCTAAATAAACATTAGAAACATCTTTCTCATAAACGTGTGAATAACCCTGTTTATCTTTTTCTTTATTATCAGAAATTTGAATATGACCAAGATCGGTTTTATCTTCTTTGGCTTGCAGATAAAAGCAAGGAGAATATAGCGATAGAGAAACGAAGATTGAAACAATTTTTCGCTTTTTAAAAAGCATTACATGCATTGTTTTACCTATTCAATTAATAAAGGAAGTCACTTATTTAATTAAAATTGTTTTTCTAATTTAAATAACACTTCATGTTGCTGATATTGATATAACCAATCCACATTGCTTAATCTTCGGGTATAACGTAGTTCTATTGTGGGATAAAACCCTAAAATAAAAGGCGATTTACTTTTAATATTAGTTGTAAAAATAACGCCATTGTCTTTTCTTCTCTTTTTTAATAAAGGATTATAGTTATTAAAGCATTTAATTTGATACTGTAAAAAAAGAGAGATATGCCAATTAGCTGACAATGGATAATAAACGCCAGTTTTTATACCATACAGCTGATAATTTAATAAAGTGTTTTTTTTACGATCTAACTGATAATTTAATTGATTAACTAAGTGTATTCCATTATTAAAATAATAGTTATGGTAAGCACTATAACTTACTCGCTTATCATTTAAATTATTTAACGCTTTTTGATATTTCTTTATTTTATAATCCAAGCTTAAATTAATAGTTTGCTTTTTATTAATAAAATAAGAAAGCTGTGTTTCATTCCCCCATGCTTGATATTCATATTGTTCCCGTGATGATTTTATTTCGTAATAAGGTGTTATTGACCACTGATATTGAGGTTTTTGATAGCGATAACCCAGTTGTGTATATAATGCAAAAAAATTAGCATTACGGTGAGAGTGATAATCTATATATCGAGCATAAGTATAAGAAGAAAAAGTATGGTGAGAATAAATAATAAAAGGTTGATAAAAAGAAAAATAATGAGTAATTCCTGTAGATGCAATAGGTTTTGCACCTCTTAGCGTCGTTTTTCCTTGGGTTGATTGAGAGACAATTTTTTCAGATAAGTAAGGTGCATGATTAATATTATCGTCATAAAAAAAGCCAAGTTGATAGAAACGTTGGCCTTGAAAAAAGGTGCATGATTAATATTATCGTCATAAAAAAAGCCAAGTTGATAGAAACGTTGGCCTTGAAAATAAGAGGCTAACTTAACCTTATAAAACTCAATAGATTGGATAATATTTTTAGATAAATCAACGATATTGCTCAGTTGATTAAGTTGTTGCTGTGCTTTTTTATATTCTCGTAAATGAAAATAAAGTTGAATTAATCCTGTTTGGGCTGGGATAAAATCGGCTTTTTGCTTAAGTTGTTGCTGATAATAAAATTCAGCGTTTAAAAAATCACCTCTGTTTTGTGCCAATAACGCCTTTGCGTAATTAACAAGTAATGCTTCATGTTGAGGTTGTTGTTGATAATAAAGCAGTAATCTTTCTGCTTTTTGCCACTGTTGTTGTTGCAAATAGTGATAAAGTTGCTGACCTATTTTAGCTGTACTCGTTGTTTCAAGATAATAAAATGGCTTGTCACGGCTCTCTTTTGCACTCCCATTAAATGAAAATAAAATAAGCAATAAAGCCAATAACCCTCTTATTAAAGGTCGATAATAATTCATGGTATATCCTTATAAAAACAAAAGAACAATTCCTTTAAATCGGCTTAATTTAGATAAAAAAAAACAGATAACCCTATACCAGATTATCTGTTGCTAACATTTAGCGTAATGACCACTAATACCACTTTAAAAGAATTAACCGATTGTATTACCAAATAAATCTATAATATTTTTTTTAAAAAAATCAAGAAGCATCCATGCTGCTGTCATTTATTCGCTATCACTACTATCTTTCGTGCCACCAAAACTAATGTCTTTTTTATGATCTGAACTAAACACCACAATACCTGCTAACGCCTCTGCACTTTCACCAAAGAAAGCGCCTTCAACAACCCCTGATGTTGCCCCATCATTTGCATCTGCAGAAAACGTCACTTGATTATTTGCGGTATAAAGATTTCCTCCTGCTAAATCAACCGTACGTTGACTATTAGTCAGCGAACCTTCGATTTTCTTCTGTGAAAAATCAACATCAAACGTACCAGTCAGTAAGTTACTGCCGCTATATTGACTAATACCCGTTACCGTATAAGTAGCGCTATCTGTTGGTAATGTGGTTGTAACATCTTTACCGATATAATAGGTTTGATGTGTCGCATCCGTTGCTGATGTTGTTTTTGCCCAGTCACCAAAATAGACATTAGCATCAGTAATTTTGGCAAAATGGAAAACACCCATATCACTATGACTAGCAGGTGTACTTTCATTAGGCTGAATAGTGTAAATTCCATTACTGTCCGCCCCACCACTCATTCTTGGCGATGTTAACGAAGCAAAGCTAAGTTTTGCACCATTCCCAATAGTTTTTATCCCAACACCTGGTTCTCCACCAACTGATTGATGAGGACCTCGATTAACAGCATCACTTGCTCCCACTGTCATGATGTTTAAAGGTCCGCTTTGATTAGAATGAATTTCAGCTTGCACCGCATGTGTGCCCATTAATACGAATAACGCACAAGTTATTTTATTCAGTTTTTTCATAATAATTTCCATATTATTCATTAGAGGGTGTGGCTACTTATTATAAATAAAATAATAAGTAGCCACTTACAGGGATAATTATATTTTATCTTTCCAACTTCACTGGCGAATATAAAGCTTGCTGTGTTGTCGGTGAACTATATTAAATAAATCTCTTTCATTGTAAATAACTCTTTTTAATAACAATGATTTTAATTAGCCTTATTTATGTCAGGGAGATAAATTTAATATGATGTTTTAATTTAACTTTTTATTAAAACACGTTAAAAAGTCATTATTATTTTATGTTATTTTTTGTGAGCAATCTCGCAATTAATTAAATCACTTTGTTTTAAAACTAATTAATATTTATTAGGTGTTTTATCTTTACTATAATGTTATATATTAAAAATACAATCATCACTAAAATTAAAAACCATTTTTATTCATAAGATTTTATTTATTTCCTAAGAAATTATATTTATAAGAAGATCACGCTCTTTATTTTTAATATTATTATTCCAAATAATACCTATTTCCCATTGTGTATATAAACCAGAAAGCGGTAATAGTGTTACTTTTTGTTTATCACAGATAAGTTCTGCACTTTTAGGAACAAGAGCTACCCCCAAACCTGCTGCAACTAACGCCAATTGTGTTTGAATATCTTGTGATTGTTGTAATACTCGAGGCTTTATTTGATGATACTTTAAAAAATCATGGATCTGCTGATAAAGCTTTTTTCCTTTTTCAGGCACAAGTTGAATAAGCCCAAGCGTCTCAAAATAGTGTAATGGATTATCATCCACCTCTAATACCGTAATATTTTGTATTGGAACAGCTAACATTAGTCTCTCTTGTGCTAATTGGAGACCTTTTAATGGCTCAGAAATCGGCAAACGTGAAAAAGCTAAATCCAATTCCCCTAAAAGTAATTTCTCTTCCATTATATTAGAGGGCATATCATCAATATGAACCGTAATATCTGGATAATCTTGCTTAAACTTAGCCAATAAAGGGGTAATAAAGCTCAATGATGACAAACCAAACCCAGCATAAAGCTCGATCTTTTGAGGCTCAATTAATTGGCGAGCCTGTTTTTCTAAAAGATAAACTTCTCTTAATACTGATTGACATTGATTGAGTAAATATTGCCCTTCTAGGGTAAGTTTTGCACCTTGGCGCCCACGTTGAAAAAGAGTAATACCCAATTGAGATTCTAATGTTTTTATTTGTTTAGTGAGTGCAGGCTGACTAATACAAAGCCTTGCTGATGCTTCACCAAAATGTTCAGTTTCAGCCAGTACAACAAATGCGTTCAATAAACGAGTATCCATGATTAATCATTAATCCCACATAGTTTTTCCTTTTATTATTCTATCATAGAATAAATAAATAAAATTAATAACCAAGACCAACAACCTGATAAATAAAGTGTTCTATCTTTCTTTGAGATTATTCTCTAGCCAAAACAAAAACAGCTAACAAAATGTGAGCTGTTTTTTTATTAAATTATGCTTTACCAAATCGCACCGAAATAGGATCTTGCTCGTTACCTAATGTCGTTGTCAAAATCGAATACAGTTCAGGCTTTCGCCCTGTTAGCCAGCGCCTTCCTGTAGAGTTTTCTAATAATGTAAGGTCAATATCTGCAATCACCATATCATCATTAATGGCGCAGCTTTCTTTTACTATCCGTCCATAAGGGTCGATAATCATCGCATTACCTGTGCGAATTTCTTCCTCATCTCGCCCAACTCCATTACTAAAGAGCACAAACATCCCGTTATCATGGGCTCTTGCTGGTAACCAACGCATTAACCAGCCTCGTCCATGCTCTCCTTGAAAAGCATCTTGTAATGATTGTGGATCTTGATGTCTATTTTTCCAAAGGGCCATAGGAATGGGCTTCATGCTATATGGGCTACATGAATTTGTGCCTCCCGTTTGATGAGGCGCGAGCAAAATATCAGCACCTAATAATGCATTAGCTCGTGCATTTTCAACCAAATTATTATCCCAGCAAATGAGTATCCCCATTTTGATCCCCCAAGGGGTATCAAATACAGTGTATTGCTCACCACTATTGATGATCGGATGTTCGAAGGCATGTAATTTACGATGTTTATGTAATAAACCATCAGGCATACAAACAACCCATGTATTATAAAGAGAGTTATCTTCATCCCGTTCGATTAACCCAACACCGATCGCCATCTGATGCTCTATCGCTTTTTGTTTTATTAATGCTAATGATCTACTATCCGAAATTCTTTCACTTAATGCATACACTGATTGATCTGATAATTTAGGAACATGCCAATACCCTGTAATACACATTTCAGGAAAAACTAAAATATTTACCTTTTCAGTCGCCGCTTTATCAATAAACTGATGAATTTTCGCTAAATTATTAGTTTTATCGTTCGCCTTATGTTGAAACTGTACTGTCGCGACACGCAATGTTTGGAATGTATTCATACGTTTTCACCTATTAACTCTCATATTATCTCATTATAAAAACGTATTTTTTTCTCAAAATACAATCACTTATTTTTTCTTTTAAATAACCATTTGGAATCGATAGGGGTTACAGCAAGAAATAACAGGGTTCTACATCTCTGTTTCACGGAATAGATACCTTATTTTCTGGCATCATAATGGCAATAAAGGAGTATTTATGTTTGCTAAGTTCCTATTTATAATTCTTTCATTATTAGGATCCTCTGTTTCCTGTTTTGCAGGAAATGGACTGGTGGACAGAACATGGAACGCCACAGGGCTTGATACACAAAGCTATCGACAAGCATTAAGACAACCTGCGCCAAGCTCTCGGTATACTCTTTTTAATATCACCCCTGATATGCCTGTTCCTGGTGGTACAAACCACTCTGATCATCAAGGCATTCGTTATATTGCAATGAAATATGGCCCTTATGGTCAACCTGAACACTATAAAACCTACCAAATTATGTTTTCTCATTATTCAAATAGCAGTACAAAAAAAATTCGCTATTTAGGTGAGCTATATACCGTTGTCGGTGATATCTATTTAATCGATCCTTTTGCAACAACCAATGAATGGCAACGTGGCCGTAGCCAAATCGTTGAAGAATACTATGAAATATTAGATGCTCACGGAAATAGAACTGGCAAAGGATTACGCTTTAATAACTGGGATAAACCTATTCATATAACCAAGTGGTCGCCTAATTAATATATTCTTAATCAATCTTTACGTTTGTTAATTATCTCTTAATGTCGCTATTTTTATATTAATTTAAAATAGTTCCAGCCAATACTCTCTATGTTGACGTATTGATATCCATATTAATAAAAATTAAAAATAGATATTGTTTTTATATTACTCATTTAAAACCTTACCACTACATTGCTAAATTAATACTCCTTTAATATAAATTTAATTATTTCTTAATATAAAAAATAAACACATATATAAATTAGCTTATGAAAATTATAGAATATTATTTCAAACAATTTCGTACTATCGCATTACCTGATCGTGTGTATTTAAAGAATAAGTTTATTCGTAATTTAGGTTATCAACCTAATTTCAAAATACCAACATCACTTAATGAAAAAATCAATGCACGTATGTTATTTGATAGAAATCCAATTTATACGCGTTTAGCAGATAAGATTAAAGTGAGAGACTATGTGATAGATAAAATAGGCCCATCTTATCTTGTTCCTATTATTAAAACTTATTCACACCCTGATGAAATAGATATCTCTCAACTCCCTTCACGCTTTGTATTGAAATGCAATCATGACAGCGGAAGTACAGTGATATGCCTTGATAAATCAACCTTTGATTTTGAAAAAGCAAAGAAAAAACTCCATTTTCATTTAAAACGTAACCTCTATCCAGTAACGCGAGAATGGCACTACAAAAATATAAAACCCCAAATTCTTTGTGAAGAATATATTGATTTATTCAATACACAAAGCCCAATGATCCCAACAACTTGTCGTATTCATTGCTTTCATGGTCAACCTCATTATGCCGAGATTGATATCTCTGACACCAAAGGAAATGAGTATATAAATGTGTATGATACAGACTGGCAGCTACAACCCTTCACATTAGAAGATCCCAATACGCCAGAACCAGTTGAAAAACCAATCCAATTTGAAAAAATGTTGCAGTTAGCCACAAAAATGGCTGATAACTTTAATTATTGTCGTGTTGATTTTTTAATGTCTGAAAATAGACTTATATTTAGCGAAATGACCTTTACTCCAAATGCAGGGCGCATTCCGATTAAGCCACAAGAATGGGATTACACACTAGGTAAACTGTGGTCATAAATATAAATAAAGTGAAAGATCAAATAGGTGTAATGCGAGAATACATAGTCATTACACCTATTTCAATGTGTTTCATGCTCATTAATCAGTCAGTCGTTGTGGATGAGTAAACACGGTTGCTCTTCCTCGACGACAAAAGCCCACCAGCGTCACATTATATTTATTAGCAACTTCGACAGCTAAAGAGGTTGCCGCAGAAACTGCAAATAATATTTCGGCACCACACATTGCCGCTTTTTGTACCATTTCATAACTGGCTCGACTAGAGACTAATACCGCACCTTCACTCCATTGCTCTTGTGCTTTCATACCTAAAAGCTTATCAAGTGCGACGTGACGACCAACGTCTTCACAGCCACCTTGCATTTCCCCATCTGGTGATAACCAAACAGCCGCATGAGTACAGCCAGTTAATTCACCAATTTCTTGAACGGTTGTCATCTGCTCTAATGATTTATCAAGATTTGAAAGTGAAAATGTTTGTGTAAAAGGTAATGGCGTAATAGGACGAAAAATCTCTTCAAGTTGCTCTGTTCCGCAAATCCCACAACCTGTACGCCCTGTCATATTACGGCGTCGCTCTTTTAATCCCATAAAACGTCGGCTTGATAATTCAACTTGAACTTCAATACCCCCGTTACAACTTTCAACAATTTCAATACTGCGAATTTCATTAGAAGACTTTATAATGCCTTCGGATAAAGAAAATCCGACAGCGAACAACTCTAAATTTTTAGGGCTTGCCATCATAACAACGTGAGAAATTCCGTTGTACACTAATGCAACAGGAACTTCGAGTGCAATATAATCGTCTTCTTGTCTGTTAAGCGATCCTTTGTGTTGCACAATTGTTTGATCTACGCCAATGATTACACGTTTAGTTAACAATTTTGTCGATTTTGTTTCATCCATAAGATGAATTCCTAAATTTATTAATACATAATAACAATATGGGTAAAACGATTTTACACTACCTATCAGGCAATGAACCTGATCCTATTAAGGATAATAGGAATAAAAAAACAATCAGCTCCATTTTCGTGAAGAAAATCAGAGTCAGTAAAAGCAATGTATGATGAGGAGAGACCCCATGCAGGTCAGCAGAAGACAGTTCTTTAAGATCTGTGCTGGCGGTATGGCAGGTACTACAGCGGCAGCGCTCGGTTTTGCACCAGCAGTTGCGCTAGCAGGCTCGCGTCAGTATAAACTACTGAGAGCCCGCGAAACCCGCAATACCTGTACGTACTGTTCTGTCGGTTGTGGACTATTAATGTATAGTCTGGGCGATGGCGCGAAAAACGCAAAAGAAACAATATTCCATATTGAAGGTGACTCAGACCATCCAGTAAACCGCGGTGCATTATGCCCTAAAGGTGCTGGTCTTGTGGATTTCATCCACAGTGAAGGTCGTTTAAAATACCCAGAATACCGTGCACCCGGCTCGGATAAATGGGTAAAACTTTCATGGGAAGAAACGTTTGATCGTATTGCGCGCTTAATCAAAAAAGACCGCGATGCCAACTTCGAGAAATTCAATAAAGAAGGTGTAGAAGTCAACCGTTGGTTAACAACTGGTATGCTTTGCGCCTCTGCAGCAAGCAATGAAACTGGGTTTTTAACTCAGAAATTCTCAAGAGCTCTTGGGATGCTAGCTGTCGATAACCAAGCGCGTGTCTGACACGGACCAACGGTAGCAAGTCTTGCTCCAACATTTGGTCGCGGTGCGATGACCAACCACTGGGTTGATATGAAAAACGCCAACCTTATCGTCGTTATGGGCGGTAATGCGGCAGAAGCACACCCTGTGGGATTCCGCTGGGCGATGGAAGCTAAAATCCATAATAACGCCAAGCTCATTGTTATTGATCCTCGCTTCACCCGTACTGCGGCTGTTGCGGATTTCTATACGCCTATCCGTTCTGGTACTGATATTACGTTCTTATCGGGCGTTATCTTATATCTGCTCGAAAATAAGAAATATCAAAAAGAATACGTTGAGGCTTATACCAATGCTAGCTTGATTGTCCGTGAAGACTATCACTTTGATGATGGTTTATTCAGCGGATATGATGCAGAAAAACGTAAATACGATAAAACCACTTGGAACTACGAGATGGATGAAAATGGTTTCGCAAAACGCGACACCACATTACAACATCCTCGTTGTGTCTGGAATCTGTTAAAACAACACGTTAGCCGTTACACGCCTGATGTGGTTACTCAGATTTGTGGTACACCAAAAGATGATTTCTTAAAAGTCTGTGAATATATTGCTGAAACAGCAGCGAAAGATAAAACAGCGTCTTTCCTGTATGCATTAGGCTGGACTCAACATACTGTTGGTGCCCAAAACATTCGTACCATGGCAATGATCCAATTACTGTTAGGTAATATGGGTATGGCTGGTGGCGGTGTTAACGCACTACGTGGTCACTCCAATATTCAAGGCTTAACTGACCTCGGTCTATTATCTCAAAGCTTGCCAGGCTATATGACTCTGCCTTCTGAGAAGCAGACTTCATTAGAAACCTACTTAGCTGCGAATACGCCAAAAGCGACAGTACCAGGACAAGTTAACTACTGGGGCAATTATCCTAAATTCTTCGTCAGTATGATGAAGACATTCTATGGTGATAATGCTCAACGTGATAATGATTGGGGCTTCTCACTGTTACCTAAGTGGGACAAACCTTACGACGTTCTACAATACTTCGATATGATGGATAAAGGTGAAGTCAACGGCTATATCTGCCAAGGCTTTAACCCAGTTGCCTCATTCCCGAATAAGAACAAAGTTGTTCGTTCATTATCAAAACTGAAATTCCTTATCACCATGGACCCGCTAAATACTGAAACTTCATGTTTCTGGCAGAACCATGGTGAAGAGAACGACGTTAAAACAGAAGATATTCAAACTGAAGTCTTCCGTTTACCAACAACCTGTTTCGCAGAAGAAGACGGCTCTATCGTTAACTCTGGTCGCTGGTTACAGTGGCACTGGAAAGGTGGTGATGCCCCTGGTATTGCTATCCCTGATGCTGAGATTTTATCTGGTATTTTCCATCGTTTACGCCAACTCTATAGAGAAGAAGGCGGCGCGATGCCAGAGCAGGTGTTGAATATGACTTGGGATTACTTTGATCCTGATAATCCAACATCCGCAGAAGTTGCACAAGAAAGTAATGGTAGAGCATTAGTCGATTTAAAAGACGCTGATGGCAATATCATTCTGAAAAAAGGTCAACTGCTTAGCTCGTTCGCTCAGTTACGTGATGATGGTACCACAGCAAGTGGCTGTTGGATCTTCGCTGGTAGCTGGACAGAGAAAGGCAACCAAATGGCTAACCGTGATAACTCCGATCCATCAGGATTAGGTAATACATTAGGTTGGGCATGGGCATGGCCTCTTAACCGTCGCATTATTTATAACCGCGCATCGGCAGACCCACAAGGTCAACCATGGGACCCTAAACGTAAGTTAATCGAATGGGATGGCAGCAAATGGACAGGTATTGATGTACCTGACTATAGCAACGCAGCTCCAGGTTCTGATGTTGGTCCATTTATTATGCAGCCGGAAGGTATGGGACGTCTGTTTGCTATCGATAAGATGGCAGAAGGTCCATTCCCTGAGCACTATGAACCAATTGAAACACCATTGGGTACTAACCCTCTGCATCCAAATGTGGTTTCAAACCCAGCAGCACGTATCTTTAAAGATGACTGGAAAGATATGGGTAAAGCAGAAGATTTCCCATATGTCGGTACAACTTATCGTCTGACAGAACATTTCCACTTCTGGACTAAACACGCGCGCTTGAATGCGATTATTCAGCCACAACAATTTATTGAAATTGGTGAGCGTTTAGCCGCAGAAAAAGGCATTGTTCAAGGCGATACCGTTAAAGTCAGCTCAAAACGTGGTTATATCAAGGCCAAAGCTGTGGTGACTAAACGTATTAGAACCCTTGATGTGGATGGTCGTAAAGTAGATACCATTGGTATTCCTATCCACTGGGGCTTTGAAGGTGTTGCAGTCAAAGGCTTTATTGCTAATACGTTAACGCCATTTGTTGGTGATGCAAATACACAAACGCCTGAGTTTAAAGCGTTCCTTGTTAATGTGGAAAAGGTGTAAGGAGATAAATTATGTCACTGCAATCCCAAGACATTATTCGTCGCTCTGCCACCAATTCTCTTACTCCCGCACCTCATGTGCGGGATTACAAGGAAGAAGTGGCAAAACTTATCGACGTAACAACCTGTATCGGCTGTAAAGCCTGTCAGGTTGCTTGTTCTGAATGGAACGATATTCGCGATAAAATTGGCACTAACGTTGGTGTTTACGATAACCCAACTGACTTAACGGCAAAATCATGGACAGTAATGCGCTTCTCTGAAGTTGAAGAGAATGGCAAGCTGGAATGGTTGATCCGTAAAGACGGTTGTATGCACTGTGCTGACCCAGGCTGTTTAAAAGCTTGCCCAGCAGAAGGTGCCATCATTCAATACGCTAACGGTATTGTTGATTTCCAATCAGAACACTGTATTGGTTGTGGTTATTGTATTGCTGGTTGTCCTTTTGACGTGCCTCGCATTAACGAAGAAGATAACCGTGCTTACAAATGTACGTTATGTGTTGACCGTGTTGAAGTTGGCCAAGAGCCTGCATGTGTGAAAACGTGTCCTACAGGAGCGATTCATTTTGGTTCGAAAGAAGCGATGATCAATCTTGCAAGTGAACGTGTTTCAGAACTGCAAACTCGTGGTTATGACAACGCTGGTCTTTACGATCCACAAGGTGTGGGTGGTACACACGTGATGTATGTTCTCCATCATGCTGACAAACCAAACCTGTATCATGGTTTACCAGAAAACCCAGAAATTAGCTCAACCGTTAAATTCTGGAAAGGTATCTGGAAACCATTAGCAGCAGTTGGTTTTGCCGCAACCTTCGCGGGTGCAATTTTCCACTATTTAGGTGTCGGTCCAAACCGTACAACTGAAGAAGATGAAGAAGAAGCGCTCAAAGAGATGGAAGCATCTTCTAAAACACAGACCTCTGTGAATAAGGAGGAGCAGAAATGATGAAGAAGAAAGGCGATAAAATTCTTCGCCACACCGCTTCTGAGCGTATTAACCATTGGTTAGTAGTGATTGTATTTCTGTTTACTGCTATCAGCGGATTGGGTTTCTTCTTCCCATCTCTGAACTGGTTCATGAATATTTTAGGTACACCAGAACTGTCGCGTTTGTTACACCCATTCGTGGGTAGCGTGATGGCGTTTCTCTTTCTCTTTATGTTCTTCAGATATCTGAAGCACAACTTTATTGATAAAGATGATTTAGTCTGGGCTAAAAACATTCATAAAGTACTGCAAAATGAAGAAGCTGGTGATATTGGCCACTACAACTTAGGTCAGAAGGGCATTTACTGGACATTAAGTATCAGCCTGATCTTACTAACAGTCAGTGGTGTTATTATTTGGCGTCCTTATTTCGCAGAGTATTTCTCGATCCCAGTGATCCGAATTGCCTTATTAGTCCACTCATTATCAGCAATCTTACTGATAATCACCGTATTTGTTCATGCTTATGCGGCGTTCTGGGTGAAAGGTTCAATTCGTAGCATGATTGAAGGCTGGGTAACTCGTGGTTGGGCTAAAAAGCATCACCCTCGTTGGTATCGTGAAATTCTCGAAGAAGAGAAAAAAGAAGCCGAAAAGCAGTCACAGAAATAATGCCCTAAAGTGTATTTCTGAACAAACGGAGGCTTGTTAGCCTCCGTTTTTTATTCAATTTACGTCTGGTTTTAAGGCGTAAAAAAACAATAAAATCACGCTATTATTACCCACTGTCATGGCTTCATGTCTGTATTTGATTTATTCTGAAGCCAAACCCTGTGGGTATTCACTATAAAATTTAAGATAATAGGAAGATAGAACGTTATGAGTATTCGCATCGTTCCTAAAGAGCAATTAGGTAAAGAGCAATCAGAAAAAGGGATTAGTTTCATTCCACCGGTATTATTCCCTAATCTGAAAAACCTTTATCAACGTCGTGCTGAACGTTTTCAAACACTTGCAAAAGATAATCCTTTTGCAGACTACCTTGAATTTGCAGCAGAAATTGCTAAGGCTCAAGAAAAAGCACTCCATGACAATCCATTAGTCATTGATCTTGCGCCACTTCTCACACAGCAAGCGGGTATTGCACCTTTAGATAAAAAAACATTCAAACGTAGTAAACATTGGCATGCTTTATTAGCCTCGATTATTGCTGAATTACGTCCAGTTGTACCAGAAAGTGTCACTATCACCTTAGAAAACCTATCTAAAGCTTCTGAAACTGAATTAGAAGAGATGGCGACAGCATTACTTAATGATGAATATTCAAAAGTATCTGCGGATAAATCAGTCTTTATTTGGTCTGCATTATCCCTTTATTGGGCACAATTGGCCTCTAATATCCCAGGTAAAGCAAAAACAGAATATGGTGAAAATCGCCAATTCTGCCCTGTTTGTAACAGTATGCCAGTGACAAGCATGGTACAAATCGGAACAACACAAGGCTTACGCTATTTACATTGTAATTTATGTGAAACCGAGTGGCATGTTGTGCGTATTAAATGCACCAACTGTGAGCTAACAGGTAAATTAAATTACTGGTCATTAGACAGTGAAAATGCTCCAGTTAAAGCAGAAAGCTGTGGTGACTGTGGAAGCTATCTGAAAATTTTATATCAAGAAAAAGATGCCAATGTTGATGCTGTCGCTGATGATTTAGCATCTATTGTTCTTGATGCAAAAATGGAAGAAGAAGGATTTGCTCGTAGTAGCATTAACCCATTCCTGTTCCCAAATGAATAATAATTAGGTACTAGTATGACAAATGATACGCGCTCACTTTACAGCCAGCTACCGTCTATTGATAAGTTGCTGCATCAAGAAGAAATTCAGGCTTTAGTTACTTTTTATGGTCAGACATTTATTACTGAACATTTACGAAAGTTACAAGAAGAAGCGCGTATCATTATTCGCCAAGATAATAACCTACCAGCATGGCATAACCAGTGGGCGAATGAATTACAAAATCGCATTACATTACAACGAAAATCGTCAATTAAACCTGTTTTCAATTTAACAGGGACGGTTTTACACACCAATTTAGGCCGAGCATTAATGGCTGAATCTGCTATCGAAGCCGTTAGCCAAGTTATGCGCTCCCCTGCAACCTTAGAATATTCTCTCGATGGTGCCTCAAGAGGACACCGTGATCGCGCTATCGCAGATTTGTTATGTGAATTAACGGGGGCTGAAGATGCCTGTATTGTTAATAACAATGCTGCCGCCGTTTTATTGATGCTTGCAACTGTTGCACCCAATAAAGAAGTCGTGGTTTCCCGTGGTGAATTAGTGGAAATTGGTGGTGCTTTTCGTATCCCTGATGTGATGACACAAGCGGGTTGTACACTCAAAGAAGTGGGTACAACAAACCGCACTCATCTTAAAGATTATCGTAACGCCATTAATGAAAATACGGGATTGCTGATGAAAGTTCATACCAGCAATTACGCTATTCAAGGTTTTACCGCAGAAGTTCATGGTGATGAATTAGCCGCTTTAGGTAAAGAGATGAATTTACCTACCGCTATCGATTTAGGCAGTGGCTCAATGACTAACTTAGCTGCTTTAGGTTTACCTTCAGAACCAATGCCTCAAGATTATCTACAACAAGGCATCGATCTTGTTACTTTCTCTGGTGATAAATTATTAGGTGGCCCGCAAGCAGGGATAATCCTTGGTAAAAAAGTGTGGATTGAGGCTATTCAGCGCCATCCTTTAAAGCGTGCATTGCGTGTTGATAAAATGACATTAGCGGCATTAGGTGCCACATTACGCCTTTATCAGCAACCAGAAAAAATGGTAGTTGAAATTCCGACATTACGTTTGTTAACTCGGACACAAACAGAAATTAATGATATGGCGCAACGGTTACTGCCTCATTTTCAGGCATATTATGGGGATAACTACCATATCACGATATCCTCATGTGCTTCTCAAATAGGCAGTGGTTCGTTACCTATTGAAAGTTTACCAAGTGCAGCACTTACCTTTGAAGCCAAAGATGGAAAAGGTAGCCAGTTAGATGCGCTAGCTGCGCATTGGCGTAATTTAGAAAAGCCGATTATTGGTCGAATTACTGATGGTCGCCTGTGGCTTGATCTGCGCTGTCTTGAGGATGAAAATGCATTAATACAGGCACTTTTACTATGATTTTTGCGACAGCAGGTCACGTAGACCACGGAAAGACCACACTTATACAGGCCATTACTGGGGTAGATACTACTCATTTACCTGAAGAGAAAAAACGAGGCATGACCATAGATTTAGGTTATGCCTATTGGCGTCAAGATGACGGAACGTCTATTGGTTTTGTCGATGTGCCCGGTCATGAAAAATTTCTTTCCAATATGCTTGCTGGCGTTGGAGGGATCTCTCATGCACTGTTAATTGTGGCTTGTGACGATGGTGTTATGGCCCAAACCATTGAACATATTTCTATTTTACGCCTTGCTGGCTGTCCTCAAGTTACCGTTATTCTCACCAAAGCAGATCGTGTTACGCCTGAACGGATTGAAGAAGTTCGTTCACAAACAATCGACGTATTAGCCAATTTAGGCTGGCAACAACCTGATATTTTTGTCACCTCAGCCCCTTCTGGTGAAGGTATTCCAGCACTTCGTGACTACCTTGTTGAGTTGCATCAACAAGAGCAACAACACCCTCAATGGCATAAGCGTTTTCGTTTAGCAATAGACCGTGTTTTTAGCATTAAAGGGGCAGGATTGGTTGTCACAGGTACCGCACTTGCAGGGCAAATTTCTGTTGGCGATACATTTTGGCTAACTGGCGCAGATAAACCCGTAAGAATAAGAGCCTTACATGCACAAAATCAGCCCGTAGAGCATGCTGGTGCTGGTCATCGTATTGCAATTAACATCACAGGTGATGTCAGTAAAGAAAACGTCTCTCGTGGTGATTGGCTGCTTTCTCAAGCACCTAACTATCAATCTCATAAAATATTAGTCAGTTTAATTGCAGATGAACCTTTAAAGCATTGGCAGCCTGTACATATTCACCACGGTACACGCCATATTACAGGTCGTGTTGCTCTTTTAAATGATGCAAATGAAACACCACAGTTAGCTGAACTTATTCTTGATGAACCCCTTTGGCTGGTGGATAACGATAGACTTATCTTGCGTGATATCAGTGCTCAACGCACTTTAGCCGCAGCGAAAGTCTTACATTTGCACTCGCCACGCAGAGGTAAACGACAAGCTGAGTTCTTAACTTGGTTACACCAACTTGATAGCGCAGACAGCGTTAGTGCCCATTTAGCGTTATGTTTACCAAAAGGTGAGCTCTCTCTAAGTCAGTTTGCTTGGGCTCAGCAATTAACAGAGAGTACGCTAACTCAGTTATTAGAAACCTTTGACCTAGTCAGCGTTGCAGGCGTTATTCTTTCTAAAGAGAATGCTGATAACGCAAAACAGAAATTACTCGATACCCTTGAGGAATATCATCAACAACATAATGATCAAATGGGCGTCGGACGTTCTCGTTTAAAACGAATGGCACTACCTACTTATCATGATGAATTGGTCTATCACTTAATTGATCAATTACGTAAAGACGGTGCTATTAGCCAAAGTCGTGGTTGGCTTCATCTTCCAACTCATGGTCTTGCCTTTTCTCCAGAACAAGATGCGTTATGGCAACATGCTAAAGTCTATTTTGAGCAATCTGAACCTTGGTGGGTACGTGATCTTGCCAATGAAATGAAAAATGATGAAAAAGAAATTCGCTCATTATTACGCAAAGCCGCACAGTTAGGTTTAATTATCCCAATTATTGCTGATCGCTACTATACCCATACATCTATAGAAAAATTTGCCTCCATTATTGTGAAATATAATGAGAGTAATGGCAGTGTTACCGCAGCGGATTTTCGTGATGAATTATCTGTAGGGCGTAAATTAGCAGTACAAATCCTAGAATATTTTGACCGTACAGGTTTTACACGGCGCAAAAAAGATCTTCATATTTTACGAGATAAAGGGCTATTCTAAATAAAGAATATAATTAGGCTGAATAATCTATTCAGTCTAATTAAGGTTATCGCCTACAATATTTGTAAAATTTAAATCCATTCTTTATGGCTATACTCGGAAGAGATATGAAAAAACTATTAGGAAGTGCTTACCTTGCACTTATTCTTATTGGCTCTCTGTTTATTGTTTTTGAAAAAGCGAGCCTTATTTATACAGCCCTACTCTCTGTGGGTGCTTATTTTATTCTTTTTTCTCTTTTCTTTATTTTATCAGGACGTATTTTATTTTCTGTCATTACAACAGGTACGCTTTTCCTGATCACTAAGTTTATTAACCAACTTAAAGTCCATTATTACAAAGAGACATTAATGTTCTCTGACTTTGATTTAGCTTTTGATAGCTCGAATTTAGGGACATTAGGACATTATTGGGAAGCCGGTGTGGCATTGGTTGCAATGCTAATATGGCTTCTTATTAATATGTTGATTGCTTGGCGTTTTTCCAAAAAATCACGCCCAGCTTTACGTATAAGTAGCTTACTGCTAATGGTTGTTGGCGTCATTACTATCCATTTTACTGTTGAAAAGTGGCAAGCTGAATGGGAAGGCACATTACCTGGTGGCCGCGGTACCGTCACTAATTTGATTATGTCTGGTTACCAAACGACATATCACCCTCCTTATTTTAAAGAAAGTGCTGATTACTTCCTTGAAAAAGCAAATAAAACGGTATTACCTGAGACACAAACTGACATAAAGCCCGATATCATCGTTTTATTACAAGAATCGACGGTTAATCCTTCCATTTATCAATTTGATAAAGATCTCGCATTACCTAATTTATTCATGTTCCAAAAAGATGAAGGTGTGAGTGCTCAAAGCCCTTTACGTGTACAAACCTTTGGTGGTGGTACTTGGCTTTCTGAGTTTTCCATCTTAACTGGATTAAATACTGACGATTTTGGTGCCCGTAAGAATTCGGTATTCTATTTTGTTGTCGATAATCTTAATGAAAGTTTATTCCGTCAACTCAAAGCTGAAGGCTATTACACGGTTTTACTCACCCCATTTAATCGCAGTGCTTATCATGCTGGTTATGCTTACGAGCAAATGGGTGTTGATGAAATTATCCAACCACAAGAGTTAGGTTATCCTGGGCATTTGGAAGAAAATCTTTGGAAAATATCAACACAAGATATGCTGGGTTATATCGAGGAAGTTCTTAAAAAACGAACAGATAAACCTTTATTTATATTTTCATTAACGATGTATGAGCATGGCCCTTATGATGAATCTCATACTGATGATTACCAAATTACGGGTCAAACAGAAAGCAGTAATGCACCGGGTAAATTTAGCCACTATATGGAAAAAATTATTACCAGTGATCCAGCAATTAAAGATTTCTCTAATTTTGTCGCCCAAAGAGAAAAACCGACAATGTTTCTCTATTTTGGTGATCATCAACCTAATATTGAATTAAATAATTACCAATCACCATTTACTAACCCTGCACATATCACTCAATTCACATTGAGAGACAACCTAACGCAAGGTGCGCCACTTTCAACGGGTGAGTTAACAGATATTAGCTTCTTAGGTGGCATGATACTGGAGCGCGCACGTTTACCATTATCGCCTTTCTATAAAGCCAATATTCAAATGCGACACTTATGTGAAGGTAAATTAAATGACTGTGAAGACGAAAAATTAATTAACAGTTATAAAAATTATATTTACGACAAACTGAAAGTTGCAGGTGTCGCTGATGATTAATGTTTATCACTTAAATAATGGATGATCGGGATTATAAATCTGATTAATATCAACGAAAAAGAGGCTAGTTATCTAGCCTCTTTTTTTATCTCCAAACTTATTATCTCAAAAGATTGAATACTATTATTTACGCGTTGCAACGATCACACTAGATGCTTTCACTAATGCTAAAACATCACTGCCTTTTGCCAACTTCATCTCTTGTAAGCTTTCATTTGTAATCACAGCTGTCAGTTCTAAGCCTTTAGTTGTTTCTAAATGAACGGTCGAGTTCACTGCGCCTTGTGCGATTTGAGTTACTTTACCTGCAAATTGGTTACGCGCAGAGAAATTTAAACCGCAATCAGGTAGTGCTAAGACAACCCACGGTGCTTTAATGATGGCAATTGCTTCGCCATCTTTTTTGATCTTTAAACTGTCACAGCTCTCTTTAGTAATAATTGTGGCAAGTTTTTCACCATGCGCTAAAGATAAAATCACTTCGCTATTAACGGCACCTTCAATAATATCAATAACTTTACCAACTAACTGATTGCGTGCTGAAACTTTCATTTATCCACCTCTATTATTGATGAGAAATTATATTAATAACACTATTAAGTCACTGAGATAACTTTAGCATAAATATCATTAAATAAATTATTCTTAGATCATGGTTTAAAGTTTATTTATTATTTAAAAACATAGCGTTATAAATAAATAGAGATAGCGAAAACAAATAATAACCACGTAAACTAATAGAAATAAATTCAGGGAGTTATCTCTTTTTTTATTTTTATCATTATTGCCATAAACAAAATAGATAACTTAATTAACCTATTAATTAAAAGTAATTTAAGCTATCTATAATTTTTAATTAAAAATACTTATTGCCCGTTTTGAGCAAATGCCGCTAATAAATGTAAAGCGGAAGAGTAATAATCCGTATCTTTACTTAAATCAACATCTTCAATTGGGGTTTTCATTGTTAAATCTCTCACCGCCATCATACCTGGTGTGAGGTTATATTCCGCACGCTCTTGGCCATCAATACTGACCCAAGCTGGGGTTTTATAACGATCAAATTGTTGCCAATATTGCACAAAGGGTTGTAAAGCTAATTCATCATGTGCCCAAGCTAAATACAGCGGAATACGTATTGCATCAAAGCTAAATCGTGCTGGCCATTTCTCACTAGGCTCTATTTTTCCATCAGGATATAAACTCACCCAATCTGTTGGTAATTGATATTCACCAAAGTGCATATTTCTTAGCAAAGATTGGCTATCATTAATTAACGCTTTCCAGCGAACATCTTTGCTTGTACGGTAAAAATCTTTCCATGCCGGAAAAATAAAATAAGATGGATTAATAATAATTTCTTCCGGTGTTTTAAAACCATTAATACCCGGTAGTAAAACGGTATAGTTTTTTGTTTTAACTAAGGTGTGCTCTAAAATAGCGTGCTGAATAGAATCAGAGGCTGAAAGATAACTTTCATCATTCCATTTTTCACCAGCTTTTAATAATGCCCACGCAATTAAAATATCACCGTCAGTGGCATTATTAGGATCAGGGGTATGTTCACTGTTTTCTGGCTCATAACGCCATTTAAACAGCCCTAAATCGCCTCGATAAAGAGAGGCTGCAGTCCAACGCCACAGCTTATTGAATGTCTGACGATCATCACTCATTACCGCCATCAACATCCCATAGCCTTGACCTTCAGAGTGCGAGATATTGTTATTGGCACTATCTATAACACGCCCATCATCCTTAATATAGCGCTCTTTAAACTGCTGCCATCCGGTTTGAGTATCTGCTGCCTGTATTGAGGGAGAAACCATAAGCAACAAACCTAAAATAAAAAAGGTAAAAAATAGATAATTACAACGAGATAAGTGCCCAAAAGACATTGCCTTTCTCTCCTGCTATTGCCGACCGTTATCTTATTTCGGTCGGCACATTGCATGTTATTTCAAGGTAACTCAAAAGATAGCAACTATCTTTTGTTCTTCATTAATTTCGTCTTCTTCTATGACTTCTGTTTTGGGTAACAATGTTTTTTCACAAAAATCCTGCATCCAAGAAGCGAATTCTTCTTTTAAAACGGAATTATGTAAACCATATTCAACAAAGGCTTTCATATATCCCAGCTTATTACCACAGTCATGAGATTTACCCACTAAGGTGTAAGCTTCAGCCGTCTCTTTTTTCAATAATAAATCAATCGCATCAGTTAACTGAATTTCACCACCGACGCCTGCTGGTAAACCATCTAATAATTCCCAAATAGCAGAAGAGAAAACATAGCGACCTACTACAGAAAGATTAGAAGGTGCATCTTCTGGATTTGGTTTTTCCACGATACGACGAATAGGAGCCCAATTGCCTTGAGGACAGAAAATTCCTTCGCAATCCACAACACCATATTGTTGCACTTGGCTCATTGGTACCGGTTCAACCATGATTTGGCTACGTTCTGTTTTTTCAAAACGTTTGATCATTGCTGATAAATTATCATGTTTAGGATCACAATAGTGTGCATTCAATAAAACATCTGGGAGTAAAACAATAAATGGATTATCACCTATCACAGGGCGTGCACAGCAAATAGCGTGACCTAAACCTAAGGCATGACCTTGACGAATTTGCACAATTTTGACATTTTCAGGGCAAATTGAACGTACTTCTTCTAATAATTTATTTTTAATACGCTGTTCAAGCATATTTTCTAATTCAAAGCTGGTATCAAAATGATCCGCAATTGAATTTTTAGAAGAATGAGTGACTAAAATAATTTCCTCAACACCCGCCTGAGCACACTCTTCAACAATATATTGAATCAAAGGGCGGTCAACGATAGGCAGCATTTCTTTAGGAATTGATTTCGTTGCAGGTAACATACGAGTACCTAATCCAGCAACAGGGATAACAGCTTTCATCATAATAAAATCCTCTAATAGATATTTATCTAAAACTAATATTTAGTATTATTTTAAATTACTCTTATATTTCATCAGAAACACGATATATATTTTAAATATATAGTTATCTCTCTCTTTATTAAAAAGAGATAATATTATTTTATATACCTTTATTTGAAAATTTCTTCTATTTAAAACCCAGAATAAAACCCGTATTTATTACCACCCATCTCTTTTATGGAATAAAGTGTTTCATCTGCAGATTTTAATAATTCAGATAATGTCTTTCCGTCTTTAGGATATTCAGCAATACCTAAGCTAATGGAAGGCGTTAACATATAGTCTGAATTAATATTGATAGGCTTTTCCATTGATTTCCAAAGTGATTCTATGATTTCTAATAGAATCACTGAACAAGAACGTAATCCTTTAGGGAAAAGCACAGCAAACTCATCACCGCCAAGACGGCCACAATAAACTTCGCTGTTTTCTAATTGTGATAATCGCTTTGATATTTCACACAATACTTTATCACCGGCATGATGCCCAAATTGATCATTAATTGCTTTGAATTTATCACAATCAATAATACCAAGACAAAATGAAGATGGATGTGAAATATTTAATCGCTCATTTTCAATTTTTTCAACAATACTTAATCGATTTGATATTCCGGTTAATGAGTCAATATAGCTTTTACTAAATAACTCATTTCTTAACTCTACTTTATCAGTAATATCCAAGCTAATAAATACATAATGAGAAATTAAATTATCTTTATCAAATACAGGAATAATACTAATATCTTCCCATACTTCTTGTTGAGATTCATTATTTCTCTTTGCTTCTAATCGATAGACACCTTTATTATCATTATTACCGTTTACACAATAATTGATTTGATTCTTATCAATTAAATAAAACAAGTTGTATTTTTTATCTTTTATATTTTCAAAATGAACGTTATTAAATTCACAATATTTTTCATTAGCATAAACTATAGCGCCATTAATATCAGTTACTAACATCATAAAAACATTATTAGTAAACTGCTTTATTAATAAGCATTTAGAATTATCATCATTAAATATCATTTCATTCATTTTTGACCTCCGATGCTCATCAATAAAGCATATATATTATTATTCAGCTGATGAATTATGTGCATAGCGAAAAATAAAGACATCTTTAGCATCAGTAGGTTGACGATGCACTTGCATTTTTGCATTGCCACCCTGATGGGTTAACCACCCCTCATATAACCCCTCTAATACACCAGCACTTGCAACACGCCACTGAACATCATCTTGGCTTTGCGTAAAGTGAGGCCATGCACAGTGCACTAATAAAAGCTCACTCATTGCAGGAGATATGGTGACAAAACCCCATTTGAATAACGTTAATACGCGATTGATATGTGATTCAAGTAATTGAATATTTTCACTTTCTGGCAAAGGATAGCGTAAGGCAATATCTTTACCAATATTTCTTAATTTACTTTCGGCGGTAGAAATATCATTGTCATTTAATACTTGAAAAAATAATAATTGAGTTAGATCTTGCCAGCCGCTTTCAAAAGGTAATTGTAAGATATCACTGTCATGCTTATTCATTGTTTGTTTCCTTAATTATTTAGACAGAAAGTCTGGAGTATATTTTAGGTGTAACCACATATTATCTTCAGCATAATCACCGGATGTATCATGCGATAAGCTGACACCTAACTCGGTTTCTTTGTTTAAATAATATTTCGCGTCTAAACCTAATCTGTAAGTAATATTTGTTTCGTCTTTTTCTTCATAACGAGATTTAATACGAGGATCGCTCGCGTTATGTTTATTTAAGGCATCCTGCATATAACTATGTGTTGGAAAATAATCACTGCCTTTTTGTTTGTAACTTTGTATACCTATCGCACCATTTAAGGACACTTCACCTTTTTCAAAACGGCGGGTATAAGCAACAGGTAATGAAACAGAAACATAATCTTGTGGACTAAAGTAACCGCCATGCCCTAATGAGAAGTTATTTTGGTTATTTCTAAAATTCATATAATCAACATGCACACCAGCTTTCACCTCTTGCTGGTCATCTTTATAGAACTTAGCGTAAGATCCCATCCATGCTTTCACTTCATCATTACTCGCGACACTTTTACCTTCATAGTTATAAAAACCACCCCCGACATAAGCGCCAACTTTGCCATCATCCCAAGCATATTGAGCTTTGGCACCATTACGTGTTACACGGCCCCAGCTTTCACCCGTCGTAGGATCAGTGCGTCCCATATAAGAAAGTAGACTATCTTTGATAGCTCTGCGCTCTGCAGTCAGTGTTAATTGCCCATTTTGGCCAATTTTAGGTGAATATGTGAGACCACCAACAACCGTTGCCGTATCTTTACCTAATGGTGTTGAGCCAACATCAAAGCTGACATTCTTGTCAGATAAACGTAGCCCTAATTCAACACCAGAAGCACGTTGGCTACCGGCTTCATCGGCATTAATTTTGTTTTTCTCATCATGGTTATCGCTATTTTTAGCAAAACGTTCAGCATGTTGAAGCTGACCTGTACCAAAACGATTTGCTCTCTCACCAGAAACTGAGCCACTCGTCATAGAAACTGGAGTTACATTAAATTCCCAGCGGAACTCCTCTCCAGGAACACTTGAAATGCTGATTGGTGCAGAAATTTCAGTGACATTAGATAATCCTTTATCACCATTACGATGACGTACAGCAACACCACCTTGTACCCACGGTGAAACTTTTTCTTCTAACTCACGGATAGAACGTTGAACAGAAGCCATCTCTTTACGTTCATAGATAGAACCTGCTATGGCTGTATTATCGCTCTCTAATGCGCGTAATTGGCCCGCAGAGGTATTCAATGCACTATCATTGCTTTGCCATTGTGCGCTACGTAACAAGGTTAAAGCTTTACGATTTTCACCGTTTAATTGTGCTATTTGCGCTGCTTGTAATAAATAAGCAGGTTGTGAAGAAGACGGAATTTGTTGCAATAACTGCTGTGCTTTTCGGCCATCTTGTTGCGCTAATGCAACTTCTATTTGAGCTTGGATTAATTTAGTATCTTTTCCTTGCTCTTTTTCCAAATAAGAGAGAATTTTATTCGACTGTTCAGGCATAGATTGCGCTAAATAAACACGACTTAATGCCATTAATAAATCAGGATCGTTAGGGGATGATTTTAAAGCAACTACTAGTGTGTCATAAGCCGCTTTAATTTCACCTTTTTCTCGTAAACTATCAGCTTGCGCAACTTTAGTGGCAACTTCTAAACGTTTTTTCTCAACAATCGGTGTTTCTTGTTGCAATGCCGGATCATTAATCAAGCTAGATGCTTGTGTATAATGACCTAATTCATTGAGAACATTGATATGCCCGGCATAGTTACCTACAGAGCCTTTAGTGCCTTTGGCAATATCATTTTCAACTAACTGCAACGCTTCATCGTTTAATCCACTGCTTACTAATCGTTCAGCTAATTCACCTACATCATTTGGATAATCAGCAACTTGATTAATTAAAGGACGCAAGGTATTACGTACAGCAACAAGATTGCCAGCTTGGCGATAATGCTCTGCTTGCGCAAGTTGACGATGAAAACGAGCACGCTGTAATAACTCTTTTTCAGCTTCTGTCTGTTGATTATGACTACTTAACAAGTTAAAAACTTTATCCCACTCTTTTTGCTCAACATAAAATAGAGAAGCGACGTAGTCTGTATCTCTTGTTTTACGATTTTGCAATTGTGAAATAATATTTTTTGCACCAACACTATCGCCATCAGCAGCCATTAAACGAGCTAAATCAAGATAAACCCAGTTATTTTGTGGATTTTTACGTTGTGCTTGTGTCAGTAATTGTCTTGCTTGAACACGATTACCATTTTCTAGCGCTTTTTGTGCTTCACGACGTAATGTCTCTGAAGGATCTGTATTTGCAGTAAGTTTTTGACGTAAAGAGGCTGATTGTTGAGCCAGTAATTGCTCCGCTTTCGTATTTTGCCCTTCCTGAACCAATAAATAGTAGTAAGCTGAAATGACTTTTTCATTACGACTATTTTGTTGATAAAGACCGGCTAACAATTGGTGAGCAGCGGGTAAATTACCTTGTTTACGTAATAAATCAGCTTGTAGCAAATTAGCGGATAATCCTCTCTCACCTGAAGCGCCCGTTAAAGGTGCTAATTTATCAAGTGCCTGTTGAATATTTCCTTGTTTAGCACGTTGTTGCGCATCACGCAATTGTGCATAGAAACCAGCATCTTCAGCTTGTTGTTTCCATTTACTCCCCTGCTCGCCACCTGATTGTGCGGCTTGATTTAATAAGCGCTGACCTGTTGCTAAATCACCTGAACGTAATGCGGTATAACCTAACCCTGCTAATGCTTGTGCATCATTATTATCCGCTGCTAATGCTTGTTTAAAATAACCTTCAGCTTCTTTTAACTTGCCTTTATTTAAAGCGGTATAACCTGCTTGACGAGCATTGCCTTGAATAGCGCCTTGGAAATGTTCAGCAACGGCTTTATCATTCGGATTTGCTTGTAAATAGGTTTTATATAACACCTCATCATCAGGGCGAACATTCAACCATAGTAGTGCTTGGCGAAGGCCTTTTTTTGCTGACTCATCACCTGAAACATTACCTAAAATTGTTATCCCTTCACGACGAGTTTCTTCATTATAAGTTAGCGTCAGCCCTAACGCTCTTTGTGTTTCTTTATTATCAGGCATTAATGCTGCTCGTTGTTTTAGCCCTGAAATGGCTTGTGGCAACATAGCCGGCACACCTGCCATTGTCTGATAATATTCTAATGCCAGTGTTTCTGGTGGCTCACTGCTAACAAATAAACGTTGATACGCTTTTATCGCTTCTTCATGTTGCCCTTTCTTTGCCAAGTCCCTGGCATAACCTAATTGTTGATCACTAAATTGTGATGATCGGATGTTCTTTAATCCTTCAATACGTGGATCTTGCGGTGCGACTTGTGCAAGTTTTTCGCGCCAATAGGTCGCTTGCTTTTCATTCCCTTGCTGTGCTGTAAAGAACGCCATTAAATATAAAGCGTCTTGGTTATTACTTTCCATAATCAACACTTTTTGCAGTGCTTCTACTGCACGCGCATCATGCGCTCTACCATGCCAATAATTAGCTTGTTCAATAAGAGAGCTTACAATATTTGGATCAGTAGCTGTTGTATTTACATCATTCGCCGTGGCTTGTACTTGGCTTGAAGCGCCTAAAATACAACCTGCATAAATAACTTTAACGATGATGTTAAGTGCGTGGTTTTTCATCCCATATACTCCTATTTACCTGAACGATGCTGTGATATCTGATGTAAACGACGAGTTGAACGACGTTGTAACCAGTAATAAGTCACTAAGCCCGTCAACGCACAAAAACCAACAGCTAAAAGACCAAGCAAATACACATGCCTAGAGCTATACCAAAGAAATTGTTGTAATAAAGGTAAGTCTGTTCTGCGCAACTAAATCAGGACACTTTTCTTAAGGAATTTTGTTCATACTCAATGGGGGACAGATCACCGTTGGCAGTATGAAGCCTTTCTAGGTTGTAATAGCGCATATACGCGA
>NZ_PENV01000019.1:0-97790 GCF_003144375.1 Proteus genomosp. 4 str. ATCC 51469 | reverse complement strand
AAAGTATTGATGCCAATAAAGAAAGTATTGATGCCAATAAAGAAAGTATTGATGCCAATAAAGAAGATATTGATACCAATAGAATAGGCATTGATACCAATAGAAAAGATATTGATATAAATAAAGAAGACATAGATAATATTAAAGATAACTATATCGATAATCTAAATATTAATGGAAACAATATTTCATTAAAAAACCATTTTGCTACTCTTTATATGGAACAATCAATCTCAAGAAGCGAAGTTAAAACATTAAAAAATGATTTTGAACATTTTAAATCTGATACTCAAAATCGCTTTTATAAAGTTGAAAAACGCGCCAATCAAGGTATTGCTTCTGTGGCAGCAATGAGTAATTTACCTTTTACCGACTCTGCTACATTTAGTACCGCTATCGGCATAGGTAATTATCGTAATGCCACAGCTCTTGCTTGGGGTATGCAATATCGTATTAATGAAAATATTAAAATAAGAGCCTCTACTGCATGGAATGAATCAAGCTGGGTCTCTGCTGGCGGTGTTGGAATAAGCTGGTAAAATAACATAAAAACAACGAAAGCTAAGTAAAGCTTGGCTTTCGTTGTTTCATTCCATTACAAATCCGTTATGCTAAAACTTTGTGATTTTATACTCAAAGGAGCATATCAATGACGGGTATTTTTCAGAAAATCAAGCACTGGGTTGGGATAAAAAAGACTACCCATTACCCTTATCCCGCTGTCGATATTATGCTACCTAATAATGTCTCTTTGCACCTTGTGGGTAGTATCCATATGGGTGTTCCAACAATGACACCGTTATCTAATGTACTTATAAGCGAAATAAAAAAAGCAGATGCTGTTATTGTTGAAGCCGACATTTCAACTGATGTACAGCCTTTTGATCAATCGTCTCTTTTTAGAGGCTCATTAGAGACGCGCTTAAATAGCTCTCTTTTTTCTCAAATAACACAGCATTGTGAAGATCTTTCCCTTTCTCTTTATCAGCTCGACAATAAGCCTCTTTGGCAAATCGCCTTAATTTTACAATCTACGCAAGCGATGCAACTTGGATTACAACCTCAATATGGTATTGATTATCAAGTTATCCAACATGCTAATGAATATGAAAAAAGTATTATTGAACTCGAAGGCATTGAGAGTCAGGTCGCATTATTATTAGATTTCCCTGAAGATGGCCAGCAATTACTCGAAGATACACTAAAAAATTGGCACGAGAACGCACGTACATTGCAAATCATGATCAATTGGTGGTTAAATTATAATAGTAGAGAGAAGCAGCCACCGTTACCAAATACTTTTAGTAAAGCTGTATTTGATATTTTAATGCAAAGCCGTAACCAAAAATGGGTAAGTATATTATCTAAATTACCGGCAGGCCGCTACGTAGTGACTGTAGGTGCCCTTCATTTATTTGGTGAAGAGAATTTGATCGATTTATTAACGCACCAAGCATAAACATATTGTTCTAACCTTGTAAGTAGGAATAACTATGACTCCCGCTGTAAACTTATTAGAAAAACAGAAAATTAAATTTATCCTCCATCCTTATGAGCATGATGCTAATGTTCATAATTTTGGTGATGAAGCCGTTGAAAAACTGGGTTTGAATAATCGTCAAGTCTTTAAAACATTGTTAGTTTCTTTAAATGGTGATGCTAAAAATCTTGCTGTTGCAGTCACTCCTGTTTCTGGTCAGTTAGATTTAAAACTTGTCGCTAAGTGCTTTAAAGCGAAAAAAGCAGATATGGCAGATCCACAAATTGCACAAAAAGTGACTGGTTATTTAGTGGGTGGAATAAGTCCATTAGGTCAGAAAAAACGGCTACCCACTGTAATTGATGAACAAGCCCTTGAATTTAACACCATTTTTGTTTCTGGCGGTAAACGCGGCTTAGATATTGAATTATCAGCAAAAGATTTAGGTTCTGTATTAGGTGCTCAGTTTGCACTTATCCGTAAAGAATCATAATCATTAATGATTTTTTATTTTAAGGCACATCCTCAAAATAAAAAATTAACGTGACTTAAATCAAAAACAAAAGGCGACATTAATGTCGCCTTTTGTCTATATAAGCGCTATTGATAAGACTTATTTTTTGTAAACAATTTCGCCTTTAGGTTCGAAATCAGCAGCTTTCAATGGAGAGTGTGATTCGATATAGCCTTTTAATACTTCAGCATCAACAAAACCGGTATTCACATAACCAGGGTGTGAATCAATCTTAGGATATCCATCACCACCAATACCGTTAAAGTTTAATGTCGCCATACGATAAGATTTGGTTTTATCTAATGGTTTACCTGCAATTTTAACATCGCTGACTTTACAATCGGCATCAACTGTTAAGCTAACATTGTAGAATTGTGCGTAAGCACCAGAGTCTACTTTCATGCAAGCAACGGCTGACAAATAAGGCTCTACCTCTTCACCTTTAAAATCAACATAAACCAGTTCATTTGCAAATGGTTGAACTTTCAATACATCTTTGTAAGTGATATCACCAGATTCAATTGAATCACGCACACCACCACCACTCATAATGGCAAAGTCTGCATTAGCACGTTCAGCTTGAGCTGATAGTAATAAACGCGCCATATTGGTTTGAACAAAGCGAACTTTACTACGATCACCTTCTAATTTACCAACAACCTCACCAACTTTAACATTCAGCTGCTCGCCACCTTTTTCTTGGTAAGGGGTTAGCAATTTCATCATATCTGGGTTATGAGGAATTTCTTCTGTGTAGTAGACAAGTTCAGTAGTACCGTCGTCTTTCTTCACTTTTTGATTTAAGTTGATTGGGATGAGTTGATAATGCTTTAACGTGAATTCACCATTACGGAATTCGAAATCTGCACGACCAACATATTTGCCCCATTCATGAGCCTGAACAATCCATGTACCATTTTGATTATCAGGCGCACAAGGCGTTCCTGGTACATAATCAGCTTGTTTGTAGTTTTTGTTCTCTTGAGACATACAAACAGGATCTTGTGAGTGACCACCCACAATCATATCAAGGTAGCCTTTTGGTAAGGCGCGCGCCATTTCCACATCACCTGGTGCGTTAGAACCGTGATTACCATCATCATAGTGCCCCATATGGGTTGCAGCGATAATAATGTCTGGCTTTTCTGTTGTACGTAGTTCTTCTACAACTTTTTTAGCCTCATCAGAAGGCTTACGGAATTCAGTATCAGGGAAGTTTGCTGGGTTACCGATACGCACAGTATCATCAGTCGTTAAGCCCAACACTGCAATTTTCACACCTTGCTTATCAAAAATGGTGTAAGGCTTAAATAAACGCTCACCTGTACTTTTCTGATAAATATTTGCAGATAAGAACGGGAATGTTGCCCATTTCTCTTGTTGACGTAAAACATCTAACGGATTGTCGAATTCATGGTTACCCAGTGCCATTGCATCATAACCTACAAGATTCATACCTTTAAAATCAGGCTCTGCATCTTGTAAGTCAGATTCTGGAACACCTGTATTGATATCGCCACCCGATAACAGCAGTACGCTACCACCATTTTTAGCCACTTCATCACGGATATTATCAACAACGGTTTTTTGAGCCGCTAAGCCGTACTCACCACGATCGTTATGCCAAAAATGGCCATGATGATCATTGGTGTGCAAAATAGTAATTTCGTACGTTTTATCCTTTTCCCATGCCTGAGACAACGCAGGCGCCATAGCTAAAGAAACGGTCAAAGCGCATGCCGATAATTTAAAAGATAAGCTCATGGTATATCCCCATGTATATTATTTATTGAGAAGGTTCTGCCATGCATCTACTGTAGAAAAAAAAGACAGAAGTTAAATACTTTTGCTGTATTTTATGACGTAGGTTATATAATTTTTTTATTATTTCATTGATCCAATAGTTTTTTTGAGACATGAATCAAACTCTATTTCTCACAAAAGCACTCAACTCCAAATAGATGTAAACTAGACTAATAAAAATAGAAACAATTCATTAACAAAATAATATGACAGGGAATTAAAATGAGTAATGCTGACCCAACGCTTCCCATAGAAGAAACTGATGTTTTACAACGAAAAGCCAATAAGCGTAATACGGTTTTTAGTATTTTAACTGCTATCAGTTTTTCACATCTTCTCAATGATATGATCCAATCATTGATATTAGCTATTTACCCTATGTTGCAATCTGAATTTTCTCTCAGTTTTGTGCAAATAGGGATGATAACGTTGACTTATCAAATCACAGCATCCTTATTACAGCCATTTATTGGCCTCTATACTGATAAATATCCTAAGCCTTACTCATTACCTATTGGTATGGGTTTTACCCTAACAGGGCTTATTCTCCTTGCCTTTGCTGATACATTCCCAATGTTATTACTTGCTGCAGGGTTAGTGGGTACTGGCTCGTCTGTTTTCCATCCTGAATCATCCCGTGTTGCTAGAATGGCATCAGGTGGAAGGCACGGACTTGCACAATCACTCTTCCAAGTAGGCGGGAATCTCGGTAGCTCATTAGGCCCTCTTTTGGCTGCATTACTGATAGCACCTTATGGCAAAGGAAATGTCGGTTGGTTCTCCCTTGCTGCATTGCTGGCTATTGTCGTGTTATTACAAGTTAGTCGTTGGTATAAAATTCAACAAGAAGCTCAGAAAAAACAACCTAACAGACTCAATAATAAAGCAATATTGCCACGTAAAGCCCTTTTGGGATCTTTAGCCATTTTACTTATTCTGATTTTTTCTAAGTATTTTTATCTTGCAAGCATCAGTAGCTACTATACTTTCTATTTAATACATAAATTTGGTGTTTCAGTACAAAATGCACAAATTCACCTATTTGTTTTTCTCTTTGCTGTTGCTGCTGGCACCATGATTGGTGGCCCTGTAGGCGATAAAATTGGCAGAAAATACGTTATTTGGGGATCTATTCTAGGTGTTGCGCCTTTTACACTGATACTCCCTTATGCCAGCTTGTACTGGACTGGCGTACTTACTGTATTCATTGGTGTAATTTTAGCTTCAGCATTTTCTGCTATCTTAGTTTATGCTCAAGAGTTAATTCCGGGTAAAACAGGTATGGTTTCAGGGCTTTTCTTTGGACTAGCTTTTGGAATGGGGGGCATTGGTGCTGCAGTCTTAGGGTATATTGCAGATCAGAAGAGTATTGAATATGTCTATCATATTTGTGCTTATCTCCCACTGTTAGGTATTTTCACCATTTTTCTTCCTAATATTGGGGTGGATAAAACTGAATAAGCTGTAATTAACCCTGTTATTTAAATGAACCAATAACAGGGTAACTCTTACCTTAAAAGACAAGACTTATTAAAATAACATAAAAAAACGCACTTGCGTCATAAAACTCAATCAACTTGCTATTTTTATAAATAATCGATAATTTTTAGCGAATTTATTGCATAAATACGTTAAACTATCAGCCTGCTATATACTCGCCCCCCGATACATGTAGTTTTATAAAAAGAAGGAGAATTGATGCCGCATTCAACACCCCTCATTACCACCATTGTTGGTGGGTTAGCACTTGCTTACATTTTAGGCATGATCGCTCAACGGCTAAAAATCTCACCTTTAGTAGGATATCTTGCTGCGGGTGTACTCGCTGGCCCATTTACCCCAGGCTTTGTCGCTGATACCTCTCTCGCCCCTGAACTCGCTGAAATCGGCGTCATTCTGCTAATGTTTGGCGTGGGTTTACATTTTTCTTTAAAAGATCTTATGGCGGTAAAAGCTATCGCTATTCCGGGTGCTATTGCGCAAATTGCAGTCGCAACACTATTAGGATTGGGATTATCGGCATTTTTTGGCTGGGGTTTATTTAGTGGCATTGTATTCGGTTTGTGTCTATCAACAGCAAGTACCGTTGTTCTTTTACGAGCACTTGAAGAAAGAGGCCTGATTGATAGCCAACGAGGCCAAATTGCTATTGGTTGGCTGATAGTTGAAGACCTAGCAATGGTATTAGCCCTTGTGCTACTACCCGCTGCCGCCAATATGCTGGAAAGTAGCGACCAAACCAGTGTTTCTCAACTGATGATTAATTTAGGGATCACTATTGGTAAAGTCGTTGCCTTTATCTTAATCATGATGGTTGTCGGCCGTAAGCTTATTCCTTGGATTTTAGCCAAAACCGCAGCAACAGGCTCTCGTGAACTCTTTACGTTATGTGTGTTAGCACTAGCCTTAGGTATCGCTTATGCCGCTGTAACCTTATTTGATGCTTCTTTCGCATTAGGCGCATTCTTTGCCGGTATGGTACTCAATGAGTCTGATTTAAGCCACAGAGCTGCTCAAGATACTTTGCCACTGCGTGATGCCTTTGCTGTACTGTTCTTTGTGTCTGTAGGTATGCTGTTTGATCCTATGGTCTTAATTGAACACCCACTCGGCATCTTAGCAACGTTAGCTATCATTATTATTGGTAAATCAGCAGCAGCACTGGTACTTGTACGAATGTTTGGGCATTCTAGACGAACAGCCCTAACTATTTCTGCTAGTCTTGCTCAAATTGGTGAATTTGCCTTTATTCTTGCTGGCCTTGGTGTTGCTCTGAACGTTTTAGAGCCAGATGCACGTAATCTTGTTTTAGCCGGTGCTTTAGTTTCTATTATGCTAAACCCTGTATTGTTCTCTTTATTAGACCGTTATCTGGCAAAAACAGAGACAAAAGAAGAAATGGAACAACTACAACAAGAAGAGCTGGAAGAAGAGATGCCAGTTCCTGTTGATATCTGTGGCCACGCTATTATCGTTGGCTATGGACGCGCGGGAAGTATGCTTTCTGAAAAATTATTAGCTAAATCTATTCCATTGGTTATTATCGAAAATAGCCGTAATAAATTCGCGGAATTAAAAGAGAAAAGCTTAAATACGGTACTGGGTAATGCTTCAACAAAAGAATCACTTGCTTTAGCCCGTATTGATTGTGCTAAATCTTTACTACTGACTATCCCTAATGGTTATGAAGCCGCTGATATTGCCGAAACAGCAAGAAGTATGAACCCTGATTTAAATATCATTGTTCGTGCTCATTTCGACGATATTATTGTTCGGGCTAACTACGATGAAGAAGCATCTTTTATCCTTGAAAAAGGTGCAAATCACGTCATTATCGATGAAGATCAAACTGCATCTGCAATGGCCGATATGTTAGTGAAGGAAGTAGAGTTTGGTTGTGCTATTGATGATACCCCTGAAAATGGTCAGCAAATTATTGCTCCAAGTGCAGCACAATAACCAAATATAGATAACCTGTTAACGCTACAATTTAAGTCAATAAAAAACCTATCAATTTTGATAGGTTTTTTATTTCACTCTGATAAAACAAAACTGAGAAACGATATAAACTTAACGTTCCCAATAAGCTTCTTCTAAGCTGTCTTCTTTTTCAGGTAAACCACGCGTTAAACGAGGTGAATGCTGACTTAACACTTGATAACTCACTCGATTAGCATATTTACACACTTGTGCTAATGATGAGTAGGTTAAATAAGTTCGAGGATGCTTACTCGAATTCGGCACATTAATTCGATGATAACTATTTGCTGTAATATCATGCAGTAATGCTGATAATGCTGCATCACCCGCACCATTTGTATTCATGATTTTCTCAGGGCCACCCATATAAGGCTCAATATGGGAATAAACTTTTTCAGGCTCTTCACAATCTTTGTAGCGCATTGCACGGCTAAATTCATAACGGTTAAATTCAGCAATTGCGCCAGGTAATAAAGGATGCGTTGTTTGACGTTTAAAGCTTTGCTCCGTATACCCCCCCATATAAAGCCCTGCGGGGCCTGCGGTACAAAGAACTAAGTCAACCCATTCTAATGCTACATCAGAGGCAAGGAGAGGATCAGAATGCCCTGTTAACTCAAATGCTTCATCTTCATTCATTGCTACAACAGATACATGCTCTTTTAGGAAATCACGCCACCATTGTGGATCATCTGCAATAACATATTTAGTACCTAATGTAAGCACTACGGGTACGTCATACTTTTTCGCATATTCAATCGCTTTCATGGTAGCCAAAGGCATTGGTTCACCAGGTTTACAACGCACTAAATAAGCTGTTAAAACCAATGCAGAAGCTTCTGCAATCACCTCTTCTGGAATACTCTCAGGCTGAAGTTGGTTCATTTGACCTGGGCTAATTGCAAAAGTACGTTCACCATTTTCGGTGATCAGCGTAAAACAGCGCCCAATAGCACCATCGACACCTTGAAGATAATTCAAATCAGTGCGGCTAGACGTGTTACATAAATAGCGATAAGCATAGCTACCAATCTGAATGTTATTACACATAGTACCTAATAACACAGAACGGTCATCAGCCAATACAGAGTAATTATGCAGTGTATTACCAATAGTGCCACCCGCAAATTCGTGAGTGATTAAGTTATTATCTGTTAATTCACGATAAAGCGCTTCTGCGACATCATCTTCAATAACTAGAGAGTGTCCCTGACTCAAGTTATAACGGGTAATAAATGCCTCATCAACTTTCGCTTCGATATCCACCAATGTTTGGTCAATGCCGACAATATAGGCGCGCGAAGATTCGCTCTCCGTCATATTGATGATGGGTTGTAGTAAAGGATCTCGTAAACTAACGGGAAAATAGTGTTTGGATTTTCGTTTGCCAGGGAATTTCATTGTGAACGATGCTACACAGCTAAAAAAGATGCGCAATGTTAACACAATATTATGGGAGAGACAGTAGGTGTACGTCTGTACACCTACTTATTTGGCGATATTTTTATGCAGCTTTACGACGGCTTCTTGCCATATAGCTCAGTAAAACACCCATTACAGAAAGGATAAAACCAACAAAAGCAGCACCGACTAAAATCAGAGCACGTTTAGGTGCATCTTTTTTAGTGGGTTCATAAGGCTTCAACATATATTTGAATGGTACAAATTGAAGCTCATCTAATTTCACTTTTTCTAACTGCTTCATGTTATATAAACGGTTTTTCAGATCAGCACTCACTGTTGTTGGATCAGTGATAGCTTCTGTGATAGCCAATTTACTACTTAACGCATCAGAACCCATGGCAATAGAGTAATCAGGATCATCTTTAATTTGTGCGCCTTCACTTGAAATTGGTTTTTTTACTCCTGCCGCATTAGCAATCTCTAACGCATATTTTAAGCGTTGAACATTTACATTACGTGCGTTAGCAATACGTTCTAAATCCATTTCATACGCTTTTTGAGCAAAGCTTAATTTACGTTCAATTTGATCATCAATCTCGTCTTTCACTTCCATACGTACTTTGGTGGAAATAAAACGAATATAGCCTGAAAGTAAATCGTAAGCCTCTTCTGAGGTTGGTGCCGTAAAGCTTAGATTAATTTCGCCACTAAACTCTTCTTCACTGTTTTTATCATCTGAAGCTTTTAAATTAATATCTTTCGTTACGATTTCTTCAATTAATTTACGTTTATCCAGTGGCGTTGGCTCTTCCATTTTAGCCAACAAGCTTTTGTAATAATCTGTGCTTATCAAATACTCTTCACGCAAAACACGAGAGTTATAGTTATTGATAAATTTTTGATAAACGGAAGAACCATTAACACCCGTATCAACATCCACTAGGCTTAGTTCAGTCAATGTCGCTCTTAATTGCTTCATTTCATCGAGCATTGGCTTGGTAATTGCAGCTTGGCTTGTCCATTTTTGGGGCAAAAAACTTGCAACAGTAAAGCCAACGATAGCAAATAATAACGTGATACCAATAATGACAAATTTTGATTTATAAATAACAGAAAATAATTCAAAAAGATCGATTTCATCGTTCTGTTTTAGATAAAAGTCATCAAAATTCCCTTTATCAATTTCTGAAGATTGTGGTTTTGAAAGCTTACTATTCATTTTCCTGCCTAAATTTATGTAATGCAGTGTCCGTTTATCAGCATTTTAGTGATTAACACTAAAACACTTAAAAAATGAGAAAAGATAAGTTTATATATAACTGAAATATGATCAAATTAATATATCATCAAATCCGATAATTTTATTTATAGAATTCAGTAATTATTTTTTGCATATCTCACGGATCATCACCTCTAGCAAGTCAATATGCCCAGGATCATCATTTAATGCAGGGATATATTCATACTGTTTTCCCCCTCCATGAATAAAGAATTCACGGTTCTGTTCGTTAATTTCTTCTAATGTTTCCAAACAATCAGATGAAAAGCCTGGACATACAACTTGAATGTGTTTAACACCTTCACTTCCCAACTTTTCCATTGTTTTATCAGTATAAGGTGATAACCAAGGCTCACGTCCGAAACGTGATTGGAATGTCAACATGACCTGTTCTTTAGGGTAGCCTAATTGTATTTCTAATTGTTCTTTAAGCTTTTCAGTTGTAAGGCAACATTCATCATAATAAATATCCCCTGTTTTAATAAATCGCTCTGGAATACCATGGAAAGAGAGAATTAAACGATCTGGTTTTCCATATTGCTGAAAGCTCTTCTCAATAGAGGTAACAAGTGCTTTGATATAAAGCGGATGTTCAGGGTAGCTACGAATAAAATTTAAGGATGGAATAGTGCGCATCCCTTTCAGTATTTTGCTTACACCATCAAATACCGCGGCAGAGGTAGAGCAAGAGTATTGAGGATAAAGTGGTAACAAAATAAGGTTCTCAACACCTTGTTGTAACAGTTTTTCAATCCCTTCATTTAGCGATGGATTGCCATAACACATCCCTAATTCCACAGGTATATTAGGTAATCGCTGAGCAAGCGCGCGTTGTTGGGCGCGACTATAAACTAACAGTGGGGAACCTTCTTTCATCCATATTTGTTGATAAAGTTTTGCTACTTTAGGAGAACGAAACGGCAATATCGCGCCCTGTAATATTGGTTTCCAAATTAAAGGAGAAACATCAACAACACGAGGATCGCTAAGAAATTGTGCTAAATAACGTCGGACAGCACCCGTTGTTGGCGCATCAGGTGTACCAAGATTAACGAGAAGAACACCATACTTAGCATGATTCATACCATGACTCCTTAGAGTTATTTTTATTAGGATAACCAAAGGGTAGAAGAATAAAGGAAAATAATGAATTGTGCTTGTCAATTTATTGGATCGAATTTTTTAACTTATTTTATACCGACTAAATAAGGTAAAAAAAATCCCGGCTCAACCGGGATTAATCATAGCGATGACAAATTAGCCAAGGATACTTTTCAGTTCAGCATTAATTTCACTAACTTTTTGTGTACCATCAACTTTGAAGTATTTTGCATTGCTTGCTTTAGCTTCATTTTGATAATAAGAAACTAACGGTGCCGTTTGAGTATGATACTCAACTAAACGTTTACGAACGGTTTCTTCTTGGTCATCTTTACGTGTTGTTAACTCTTCACCAGTCACGTCATCACGATTTTCCACTTTAGGTGGATTAAATTTCACATGATAAACACGACCTGATGGTGCGTGAACACGACGGCCAATAATACGTTCTACAATGATGTCATCTGGTACTGCGAATTCCAGTACGAAATCCACATTGATACCTGCTTCTTTCATTGCATCAGCTTGCGGAATTGTTCTTGGGAACCCATCCAACAAGAAACCATTACGGCAATCGTCTTGTTTGATGCGCTCTTTAACTAACGCAATAACTAATTCATCAGTAACTAACTGACCATTGTCCATCAGTGCTTTTGCTTTCAGTCCTAGTTCTGTACCTGCACTTACTGCCGCACGTAACATATCACCAGTTGAAATCTGTGGGATACCATAGTTTTCTTTAATGAATTGAGCCTGAGTGCCTTTACCAGCGCCTGGAGCGCCTAGCAGAATGATACGCATCGCGTAAATCCCCTTGCATTTAATTTTTTATATTTAAACTCGAAAACGCATTACCATACCATTTTGTGAGGTCATCGCTCAAGAAATCACGGTAGCGATTGCATTTTATTTTTGTCGAAAAAGAAAAAACCACGCTCTCTTTTCAGAGAAACGTGGTTTAAATGTTTGAAAACGAAAACAGTTACGCTTTTTGAACTAAAAGTTGATTCACTAAGCGAATAAACTGGTTTGGATCTTCCAAAGAGCCTCTTTCAGCAAATAATGCCTGATCGAGTAATAAATTAACCCAATCAGCAAATAAAGCATCATCCGTTAATTCGGCTGTTTGTTTCACTAATGGATGATTTGGATTTAGCTCAAAGTTATATTTTACTTCTGGCACTTCTTGTCCTGCTGCTGCAAACAATTTCGCCATTTGTGTGGTCATTTCATCCGCACTGGTTGTCACAATCGCAGGGGTATCTGTCAAGCGGTGTGTTAATTTCACCTCTTTAACTCTGTCGCCCAACAAAGTTTTAATGCGCTCAACGAAAGGTGCTAATTGTTTATCAGTTTCTTCTTGTTCAGCTTGTTTTTCTTCATCAGCCAGTTTATCAAGAGATTCATCTGCTTTACTGACAGATTGGAATGACTTGCCATCAAACTCTGTCAGATAATTCATCATCCATTCATCAATACGATCTGATAACAGCAATACTTCGATACCTTTTTTGCGGAACAGCTCTAAATGAGGGCTATTTTTCGCAGCAGCGTAGCTATCAGCGGTGATGTAATAGATTTTTTCCTGACCTTCCACCATGCGGCTAACATAATCTTCCAATGAAACCGTTTGAGCATCACTGTCGTTATGTGTTGATGCAAAACGCAGTAACTTAGCAATAGTTTCAATGTTAGATGAGTCTTCTGCTGGACCTTCTTTTAAGACTAAACCAAATTCTTTCCAGAATGCTTGATACTCTTCAGGCTTATTCTCAGCCAGTTTTTGTAACATTTGTAATGCACGTTTAGTTAATGCGCTACGTAAGTTACGTGTAACAGAGCTGTCTTGTAGAATTTCACGCGAAACGTTTAGTGGTAAATCATTAGAATCAACTAACCCACGAATAAAACGTAGGTAATTAGGCATAAACTGCTCAGCTTCATCCATAATAAAAACACGCTGTACATACAGTTTTAAACCATGGCGCTGTTCACGATTCCATAAATCCCAAGGCGCTTTTGAAGGCACATATAATAAACTTGTGTATTCTTGTTTACCTTCAACGCGGTTGTGTACCCAGCTTAATGGATCAGCAAAGTCATGAGAGATATGCTTATAAAACTCTTTATACTCATCATCACTTACTTCAGCTTTATTACGAGTCCACAGCGCTTGTGCCTTATTAATTTTTTCCCACGTTACTGTGCCGTCTTCTTCATTTTTCGTTTCAATTTCAACAGGTAAAGAAATATGGTCAGAATATTTACTAATAATGCTACGTAGACGCCAATCATCTAAATACTCATCTTCGCCTTCACGCAAATGAAGCGTTATTTCAGTACCGCGATCCGCTTTTTCAATATCAGCAACGGTGTAATCACCTTCACCTTCAGACTCCCAGAAAACGCCTTTATCGGCTGTTTCACCCGCAGCACGAGTGCGCACAGTCACTTTATCTGCAACGATAAAAGCTGAATAGAATCCCACACCAAACTGACCAATTAACTGGCTATCTTTAGCTTGATCTTGTCCGATAGATTCTAAGAATGATTTGGTACCTGATTTTGCGATAGTACCTAGATTATCAATGACTTCATCACGAGTCATACCAATACCATTATCACTGATAGTCAGAGTTCGGTTCTCTTTATCAGTGGAAATGCGCACATGCAATTCACCGTTATTTTCATAAAGTGCTGCATCTGATAATGCACGGAAACGCAATTTATCAGCCGCATCTGATGCGTTCGATATCAATTCGCGAAGGAAAATTTCTTTATTGGAGTAAAGAGAATGGATCATTAATTGAAGAAGTTGTTTAACTTCTGACTGAAATCCTCTTGTTTCCTGACCTTTCATACTCATTTTTACCTCAATTAATCCTAATTTGGCGAAAAAAATCAATATGAGTAAAAAGTGGGGATAGTTAAGCAAGTTTCAAGGGTTGAGTAAAAAATTAAGCTTATAAAATTAATTAACTACCTTATATGATTAAAGTTTGAGCAAAAATAATACTTGCTGTATATTTTTAGCTGTATATTTTATTATACAGCGATATTAACTTAGGTTTATGACTATGAAAGCTTTATTACAGCACTGTTTATTAGGTATTGGCTTACTCTCCCTTTCTTCCTTCTCTTACGCAGACAGACAAATCGTAGACCAAATTGGTCGCACCGTGACCATTCCAGATAAAATAGAAAGAACGGTGGTTTTACAACATCAAACACTGAATTTGCTAGTTCAACTTGATGCTACAGATAAAGTTGTTGGTGTAATGTCTAACTGGAAACAACAATTAGGTGATGGCTATGCACAATTAGCGCCCTCACTGGAAAACACCCCAAAAGTGGGCGATCTCACCAGTTTTGATGCTGAAAGCTTAGTAAAGCTACAACCTCAAGTTGTTTTTGTAACCAATTACGCCCCAAAAGAGATGATCGATAAGATCTCTGCTCTTGGTATTCCTGTTGTGGCGATTTCATTACGCAAAGAAGCTAATGAAGATAAATCAACACTCAATCCAACATTACAAAACGAAGAACAAGCCTATAACGAAGGACTAAAAGAAGGCATTTTATTGATTGGGGATATCGTCAATAAATCAGAAAATGCAAAAACCTTAGTAAATGATACTTTTAAACAACGTGAGCAAGTAAGTCAGCGCTTACAAGATATTCCTAAAGAGCAACGAGTGCGGGCTTACATGGCAAACCCAGACTTAACTACTTATGGCTCAGGTAAGTATACAGGCTTGATGATGGAGCACGCTGGCGCATTCAATGTCGCGGCATCAACCGTCAAAGGATATAAACAAGTTTCTCTTGAACAAGTTATTGCATGGGACCCTGAAGTTATCTTTATTCAAGACAGATACCCACAAGTTGTGGATGAAATAAAACAAGATAAACGTTGGCAAGTCATTAATGCCGTTAAAAATAATCGCATTTATTTAATGCCTGAATATGCAAAAGCATGGGGATACCCAATGCCAGAAGCCATGGCAATTGGTGAATTGTGGATGGCAAAAAAATTATATCCTGAAAAATTTAGCGATATTGATATGCAAAAAGCGGCTAATGATTGGTATCAAAAATTTTATCGTACTCAATATCAAGGAAAAGAGTAGGATATAACACAATGACATTGTCCCTTTTTGCAGCAGGTAGCTTAAAAGCAACGCTACCTGCTTTTATTGAGCATTATCAGCAAAAAACTGGTGAAAAGTGGGCACTTACATTTGGGCCTGCAGGATTATTACGCCAACGTATTGAACAAGGAGAAGTTTGTCATTTATTTCTTTCTGCTGATAAAAATAATCCACAGCAATTAATCGATAAAGGTTTAGCACTACAATATGCCCCTTTTATTGCAAATCAACTTTGCATTACAACTCGTCGTAATGATATTAATGAGCTGGATACTTGGCTTACTGTATTATCAAATACCGCATTAAAATTAGCGATATCCACACCAAAATCTGATCCATCAGGTGATTATAGTTGGCAGCTTTTTGATAATATTGCACAAATTGATCCTGATTTAAGCCAGACATTAAAAATAAGAGCGCTCTCTTTAGTTGGCGGTGAACATTCACTTACTATTCCTAAAGGTAGAATGGCGGCCCATTACTTAATTACAACTCATCAAGCCGATGCCTTTATTGGTTACCAGCATTATCAAACACAATTAAGTGAATTTCCTGAACTAAAAACATTCACTATTCCAAAACCTTTTAATGTCACAGCACACTATTGTGCAACACTCATCCATTCACAAGCTTATAGTTTATATCAGGAAATTTTATCTCCTTATGCAAAAGACTATTTTATTAAAGCCGGATTTTTACCGCTAAGCTGATAGTGTTCACTTAGCAGTAAAATGGATAACTAATGATATAAAATTATTTAGCATCACCCACAACAATGGCTTGAGCGCCTTCTTTGGCTTCATCAAGTGCGTGTTTTATTGTATCAGCATGGGCAAGCACAACACCTAGGCGGCGAGCGCCTGCAATTTCAGGTTTCGCAAAAAGACGAATTTGACGGTTCGCCTTCAACGCTTTTTCAATACCTGAATAAACGATATTTGAGCTATGTAGCTCTGGCAAAATGACAGCTGAAGCACAGTTACCTAACTGACGAATACCACCAATGGGATAACCTAAAAAAGCGCGAACATGAAGTGCAAACTCTGATAAGTCCTGTGAAATTAGAGTCACTAATCCCGTATCGTGAGGACGGGGAGAGACTTCATTAAAAAACACATTATCGCCTTGAACAAACAACTCTACGCCAAATAAGCCGTACCCCCCTAAATTTTCTACCACTTTACTTGCAATATGTTCTGCTTTAGCAAGGGCTATATCACTCATTTTTTGAGGTTGCCATGACTCACGGTAATCTCCTTTTTCTTGCCGATGACCAATGGGAGCACAAAAATGGATACCATCAACAGCATGAACAGTCAGTAAAGTAATTTCAAAATCAAACGGGATCATTTTTTCAACGATAACACGCCCTTTTCCTGCTCGTCCGCCCTCTTGAGAATAGGCCCAAGCATGTACTAAATCATTTTCACTACGGATAACACTTTGCCCTTTCCCCGACGAGCTCATAACAGGTTTGACAATACAAGGGAAACCGATATCTAAAGCGGCTTTTTTAAAATTCACTTCATCATCAACAAATTGATAATTTGATGTTGGTAAAAGTAATGTTTCTGAAGCTAAACGACGGATACCCTCTCTATCCATTGTGAGCTTTACAGCGCGGGCACAAGGAACAACTTTTTGCCCTTTTTGTTCTAATTCAACCAATAACGAGGTTGCTATCGCCTCAATTTCAGGAACAATAAAATCAGGTTGCTCTTGTTCAATAATGAGCTTTAATGCATTGCTATCAAGCATATTCACCACATGATGGCGATGTGCAATATGCATCGCAGGTGCATTGGGATAGCGATCAACTGCAATCACTTCAATACCTAGGCGCTGGCATTCAATGGCCACTTCTTTACCCAATTCACCTGCACCTAATAGCATTACCTTTGTTGCATTAGCTGTAAGAGCCGTACCCAACACAGTCATTCTTCATCCTCACTATTTATAAAAAACACAATGACGCAAACGATTGCCTTTGAGTAGCATAACGGATTTTACTTGATAGAAAAATAGGCAGGCAAAAATAATCACTCAAAGAAAGAAAACCATTACAAAATTTGGCTGCGTTTTCCTTTTTGGATTTTTAGATAATTAAGACGTTTTCGAATAAGTGCCAAGATACAGCATAAAAGCCCCAGCCAAATTAGAGAAAAACTGACACCTTTAACTTCATCAAAAGCTTCATGAAATAAGAAAACAGCCAGTAAAAATTGAATAGTAGGTTCTATATATTGCGCTAGCCCAATAACTGTTAGCGTAGTTCGTTTCACGGCTGCCGTAAAAAATAATAATGGCAATATGGTAACAGGTGCGGTTAAAACATAATAAAAGCGAGTCAGATTATCTGCAGAAGGTAGCGCGCTTTTATCTGTCATAAACAACCAAATGGTCGCGCCTATTGCTAATGGCATTAGCCAAAGAGTTTCCATAAATAAAGAGGTTATTACATCAAAACGAATAAATTTACGAATTAATCCATATACAGCAAATGCGCCTCCCATCATAATAGCCAGCACTGGTAATTCCCCGTACATCCACAGCTGGTATCCCACCCCCGCACAAATTAAAGTAACAGCCCACTTTTCTGCAGGATTAAGCTTTTCTTTCAGAAAAATGACACCTAATAAAATCGAGAAAAGTGGATTAATAAAATACCCTAAGCTCGCTTCTAATACTTGTTGATGCGTTAATGCATAGGTAAAGGTACACCAAGAAACCGCCATTGCCATTGAGCTAAATAAACACATAAAAACAGAACGTTTATCTTGGAAAACCGCACACCATTGAGTTCTATTTTTGATAAAAAGCCGCACTAGCAATAATAAAGGAATGGACCAAATTAAACGCTGGGCTAACATTTCTAATGGTTGGGCACCCGGTAAAAGCCGATAAAACAGAGGAGTGATCCCCCAAAGAATATAAGAAAAAATGGCTAATACTGCGCCCGATTGAGCCCACATTTAATGTTCCATCAATAAAAGTTGAAATGTTTTAATATCATACGCTTAAAACAGACAGAACAATATGATCAACATCGCTGATTGATTGATAAAAAATAGAAGCGTCTAATCGAAAAGATAAAAAAATCTCCACTAATAATGGCTTCGAGAAAAACCAGTATTAATGGAGGGTAAGGAAATACCATTAAGAGAAAAGCGTGGTAAAAACCACAACCAGAAAAAATCAGTGAGCTATCAGAAAATCTCCCGAACATGCAAAGGAGGTTGTTGTTGAACAAAATCATGTAATTTTTTACGACTTGGTGCCGCTGCTATCGCCCCTTTTTGAGTTGTGGCCAAAGCACCACAAGCAGCTGCTTGCGTCACTATTCTTGATAAGTATTGTTCATCTTCAGCAAAACCATATTCTGCAAGTGCCGCCAACAAACCAGACATAAAGGCATCCCCTGCTCCCGTTGTATCAATACACTCAACGGTAAAAGCACTAAATGCAACTTGAGTATTTGGTGTTAACACTAAACATCCTTTAGAGCCTTGAGTGATCACTTTTAAACGCGCGGGATAACCTTCTAATTTTTTAAGGGCATTATTCAATGTCACTTCTTGTGTCATCCACGTAAGTTCATCTTCTGATAATTTTAATATGTCGGCCTTATGCGCATAATTATCGATAACTTCGCGCATTTCTTCGTGATCACGCCACATTTGAGGTCGTAAGTTAATATCAAAACTCAGCAATGAATCCGTCTCTTTAATACTCTTAATCGCTGTATCCAAAGTTGAGCGACAAATGGGATTCACTAATGCTAAAGAGCAAAAATGCAAAATATCTTTTTCGAACGCTGGTAAAGATTTTTCTGTTAAAAATTGATCTGCAGATTCAGCGACTAAGAAAGTAAAATCACGTTCACCATTTTCTTGTAAAGAGACAAGAACTGTACTGGTACGGTGAAACTCATCAAATTCCATTGCTCGAGTATCAACCCCCAGATCAAACAATGTTTTTTGCATAAAATGGCCGAACGCATCTTCACCTACACGCCCAATAAAACCACTTTGTTGACCAAGCTTAGCCACACCCGCAGCAACATTGACAGGCGCGCCACCAGCACATGCTTCATATTGCATATTTTGCAATGGGATCAGGTCAACAACAGCATCACCTAAAGACCAGACTTTCATAATCTCTCCTGAAGATAAGCAATTATTTTTCTTCACTATATTCTGTTTTTATAACTATTCATAACGATTAAAGGAAGATATTGCTCGTAAATCCACTATGATAACGTTAACATAATGAGATATTATGATAAAGTCAATCTTATGAAAAGTGTTTTTTTGCCCTCTAATGTTATCGTTAACAAAGAAGGAAAACGTATAATTTAATCTGTTTTTTTATTCTTTTATAACCTAAAAACATAGGCTAACGACACTGAAAATATAATAAGGATAATGATATGAAACACCGTTTAGAACAATCAACAAATGCCTTAAATACCTTGATTGAAAAGCGAGGTAATACTTTTTATCCCCAATTTCATTTAGCTGCACCTGCGGGGTGGTTAAATGATCCTAATGGTCTTATTTATCATGATGGTTTATATCATGCTTTTTATCAGCACCATCCTTATTCTCAAGATTGGGGTCCAATGCATTGGGGACATGCCACAAGCACCGATATGATCCACTGGCAACATCAGCCTATTGCGTTAGCTCCTGGTGATGATTACGATAAAAGTGGTTGTTTTTCAGGTTCAGCTATTAGTCATGACGGTAAACTCTACCTTTTTTATACTGGTCATAATTGGTTAGGCGAAGAAGGTGATGATAGCCAAATTTATGAAGCACAATGTGTGGCTATCAGTGAAGACGGTATTCATTTTGAGAAAAAAGGGATCGTTTTAGAACCCCCTAAAGGTTATATGCATTTTCGTGATCCTAAAGTGTGGTATCAAGACGGGAAATGGTGGATGGTTGTCGGTGCCAGAGATGAAAAAGATCAAGGGCAAGTTTTACTTTTTTCTAGTGAAACCTTATTTGAAGAAGGAAAAAAGTGGAGCAACGATTACACTATTTTGGGAAAAACTGACGATAAAAACGTCTATATGTGGGAGTGCCCTGACTTCTTCCCGATTAGCCAAGACAATCAATTCACGATTGTCTTTTCGCCCCAAGGAAAACGCGCAGAAGGTTATCAATACCGGAACCTCTTTCAAGCTGGCGCATTAATCGGTCAATGGTCACCAAGCCAACCCTTTAAACCACAAGGTCACTTTGTTGAGTTAGATAATGGACATGATTATTATGCCCCCCAATCATTTATGACTCCTGATGGTCGTCGTGTTTCTATGGGCTGGATGGATATGTGGAATTCACCCATGCCATCAAAAGCGGAGTTTTGGTCTGGTTGCTTCACATTACCTCGCGAAATTACCTTTGATAAAAGCAAAAATCGTTTACGTATGGTGCCAGTCAAAGAAGTTGAATCATTACGCCAAGAAAAAAACACCATTAAACCTCTTACATTAAGCCATCAATCTATAGAGTTAATTGATAACACATCAGCTATCGAACTCGATTTAACATGGTCTTTAGACAGCCAAGCCGAAAAATTTGGCTTATGGCTAGGTGAAGGGCTTGAGCTTTTTGTAGATAATCAATCAAATCGTTTAGTGCTTAATCGTCATTATCCTCAATACAATATCAGTGGTGCTCGCAGTATTCCATTACCTGAAGGCTGTCAATTAAACTTACGCATATTCATTGATCGTTCATCAATAGAAGTCTTTGTTAATCAAGGTGAATATACATTAAGTAGTCGATATTATGCGCCACAAGACGCACGCTCTTTACGCCTCTTTGCAATGAGTGGTGAAGCAATATTGTTATCAGGTGAATATTGGCGATTAAATCATATCGGCTAATTCTAAAAACATTCATTCTATTTTAATGATGATAAAACGTGAGTCCTTATAACGACTCACGTTCAACTAATTGGCAAGGTACGTGTACTGTATTTTGATGATTTCGTTCTTGAATAATATGTAATGTTGCTTCTTTACCTAATTCATAATGAGGTAGTTGAACCGTTGTTAATGGAGGATAAAACAGATCTCCTGTACCAATCATATTGTCATATCCTAAAACAGCAACCTGATCTGGAATACGCAATCCCATAGACAACAAGACTTGATAAGCCAAAAAAGCAATACGGTCATTACCACAAATCAGAATATCAAAATCTGCTTTTTGATGAGCGCAATGCTTTTTCAATATTTCAATCACATCACGGTAATGCTCATCACCAAACATCATCGTATATTGGCGTAAATGCGCTAATGGTAGTCCAGCTTCTTGCCAAGCATCTTCAACCGCTTTACGGCGAATAGGCCCCGCAACCGATTCTTCAGGTATATAGAAGCACAAAGGATGACGATATCCCTTTTCAATGACTTTTTTCATTGCATAATATTGCCCATGATAATCATCTGGAATATAAGTTGGAAAAGAGCGTGCCTTATCCAAACAGTTTGCTAACACTAGATTCTTATCATGCAATTTTTCATGCACAGAAATTTCACGTAATCCCATTGTCGTGTAGATGATCCCATCCGGGCGCTGGGCTAAAAGCTGCCAAATAGCATTTTCATAACAATCTTGTGCAGTCAAATTGACCACAAATGAACTCCATCCAAATTCTCTTGCTGTTTGTTCAATAGATAAAATCATTTCAACAGAAAATGGTGTCGTTGCGGTATCAATTGCTAAAACGCCAATTGAGGAAACTTTTGTTCCTTGTCCACGGATTTTTCGTGCAGAATAATCTGGAACATAGTTAAGTTGATCAATAGCACTTTGGACTTGTTTCAGTGTTTCTGGTTTTAATAACTCAGGGTTATTAATCGCTCTTGAGACTGTCATCAAAGAAACGGATGCAAGTCGAGCTACATCTTTCAGTGACGCCATAGTATTGGCTCGATTGGTTTATTAAAAGGAATAGGCATAAATAAAGTGCTATTTTACAAGAAGTAAAGTCAAAAAGCCACAAAGGGAATTTTATTGTAACTAAATATAACTATTAATTTCCTCGCTAATAGACACCTAGATATATTATTTTTTTTACTTATTGAGTGTGTTTAATATAGTTAAAATCACTTACGGTAAAAAACTTAGTTACAATTAATAATAGTTATTCGAACATCCATTATAGAAATAAATTATTCTTATCTTTAAAATACAAATATTGAAACAAAACAAAGTTCTGATATTTTATCTATAATATAATACAGAAGTATTAATCATTTTTAATTTGATATATTCTGAATATGGCTCCGTTACGTGAATGTTACCCTACATAAAAAATTTATAAATTAGTCAAATTTCGTTACTCATTCACTTTTAGTGAACGAGCTGAGTAAAACCAGGAGCAACATATGGAATCAATAATCCACTTAATCACATTTGAAGATGACAGTACAAAAGTTCAACTTAAAGCTGTTCTTTCTTCTTTAGCTGCTAATGTGAAAACCTATTCAAACGAACAGGCTTTCTTGAAATACTATTTTTCTTCAACAAAAGGAGCACATAAAGAGTGCATCATCATTAATACAAAAAGCAGTGCGGCACCATCAATTGCACTGATTAAAGAACTCAACAAATTGAAAAACATCATCCCGGTTATTATTATTTCTGGGGATAGTTCTATTGAGAGTTGTCGTAGTGCATTTAAATCAGGTGCTTTTGAATATTTAACTCGCCCTTTAAATGTAAATGAACTTCTTAATATTGTCTCAGAATCATTCCTTCATTATGAAAGTGAAGTTGAGCAATTCCGAACATATATATCTTTAAAAGATAAGTTTGGTAAGTTATCAAATAGAGAAAAAGAAGTTATGGAAATGATCCTTGAGGGAAATACGAGCAAAGAAGCGGCAGAAAAACTTTCGCTATCACCTCGTACAGTTGAAGTACATCGCTCAAATATGTATACGAAATTGAAAATAAGATCACTGCCACAATTAGTACAAGAGTATGATTTCTTTAAGAAATATGACTTAAGAATAAACTAATTCCCTCAAGTGATTTTTATTTATCAATAGGTTGTATTATCTAAAGATATAACGATATGACCTGTTTAATTTTCATTATCTTTTATTAATGAGAGAAACCTATACTTCTAAAATATTCTATTTGGGATGATTTGCACCTAATATGGGAATAATTAATACGTTAGACTCCATTCTACGATAGAAGGGGCGGCAACTTATTTTGATGCCACCCTTTCATTATGGTTCGTTTAATTTCGATTTAAAACATTCGTATATTTTATTTTCATAATCGCTATTATTAATCACTATAATGACTATTTGTTATTAACAATGCAATATAAGAATACATGAAGCATTTCATTTGATATAAGTCATTTTTTACTTTTTATAAATATGAATATTCTCATTTTAAATTTCTATTGTTTTTTATTCTTATTTTACGATAGAAATTATTAATGATTAAAAAATAATACAAAATGGATCTTGGTCTCTTTTTCTTATGTTCATTTAGAGATTATTTATGCAATTTAATTTTCGATTTAAGCAAAGTTTTATTAATAAGAATATTCTAATTAACGTATTTAAATTGTCGTAATTTTAGTCGTAAAATAAGAAAGAATAATAAGTATTATCCTTTATACTCCCTTTTACTTAAGAAATTTATTCTTTTTATAGTTTAATTAATGTAATACATTATTTATCATTTCTACTTAATAACACTCCAATAAAGATAATCATTAAATGAATATGACAAGTAAGTATAATGCACTATCATCAAATAAGTACTAACCCCTAGAAAAGTAAATATTTATTGATACTTTATTTATAGTCGTGATTTGAGCATCATAAGATGGGATAATATGCACTTTTGAAATATAAGATAAACTTATACGTTTATTCTTATTCTCACCTTGACCAAATAGCCTTATGCTATCCCCTCCTAACTCGCTTTTTTACAAAGAAAAATGAATAATCAAGATAAAAATCGCCGTCCTATAAAAGCAAGACAAACAAACTGGGCAACAAAGTCAAGTCGCTATTTACAGCAAAAAGGGGCTACGCCCAACGGTATTTCGGTGTTTAGCATTGTATTTGCATTGCTTGCTGCCCTATCACTCTTTTTTGCCCTTTCTTATTCTCATGGCATATTACGCTCGTTCTTATTGATCCTTGGTGCTTTAATGATCCAAGGTCGCCTTATTTGTAACTTATTAGATGGCATGGTTGCGGTTGAAGGTGGAATGAAAAGCCCTGTTGGAGCAGTTTATAATGAATTACCAGACAGAATTGCAGATACACTGATCATTTTAGGTATCGGTTATGGTTTATCCAACGACTTTTCAATGGCTATTACTTTAGGTTGGGTAGGTGCTTTTTTTGCAGTAATGACTGCTTATGTTCGTGTGTTAGGCGGGAGTTGTGGATTAGAACAACACTTTACAGGCCCTATGGCTAAACAACATCGAATGGCTTTACTCACTTCAATTGCTGTGATTGCTGCTTTTATTCCTAACCTTTGGGGAGTATGGCTCTTTTTTATCGCATTATGGATTATTATTTTAGGTTCAACGCTAACCACAATTTTCAGAACCCGTCGAATTTTACGGGATTTAGCACAAGGTGTCTGATTAATGAAAAATGGAAAACTTGCTTTAGACGCAAAAGTGGTGTCATCCGTATTAGTCTCTATCTGTCGTTTTCTAACAGGAATTCGGGCCAAACAAACGTCTCCGATAGCGAAAGATACACCTTGTATTTATTACGCTAACCACTCTAGCCATTTAGATGGTTTGGTAATTTGGTCTTGCCTTGCGCCTAATATTCGTCCTTATGTACATCCCGTTGCCGCTGAGGATTACTGGAATAAAAACCGCCTACGTCGTTATTTATCTCGCCGTATTTTTAGGGCAATCCTTATCCCTCGCTATGCGGCTAAAATGAATATTGCTGAAGAAAGTCACCAATGCGAAAAGATACTTGAACAATCAACGGACGAAACTGCATCATCAACATCGAATAAAGTAAATACACTAGCTATCATGCAAGATATTTTAGACCAAGGTGAATCTCTAATTATTTTCCCAGAGGGCACTAGAGGCAATGGCGAATCTATTCAAGATTTTAAAGCGGGGCTTTGGCATCTTTCTCGTAAAAATCCGAATGTTCAATTAGTCCCTATTTATCTTGAAAACTTAAATCGAGTACTCCCTAAAGGCTCTCGCTTAGTTGTTCCCGTTATTTGTAGTGCAATTTTTGGCGCTCCCATAGTGCCTACTCACGAAAATGAAAGTAAACAAGAGTTTCTGATAAGAGCCAAAAGCGCGTTAGAGGAGTTACACAATGGAACGTATTAATAATGAAGTCCTCTGGATATTTATCGGACTCTTCTCTTTCTTAATTGTTGCCAGCATTATTGGCGCTATTCTTGCAGCAATTAAAGGCCCTACATCAACAATTACTAACCTTAACTCAAGGATCAATGCTTGGTGGGTAATGTGCATTATTGCGGGTGTTGCAATCGGTATTGGTGCAATTGGCTCAGTGGTACTGTTTACTATTATTTCATGGCTTGCTCTTCGTGAACTCATTACATTAACCCCAACACATCGAGGCGATCATGAAGCCTTGTTTTGGTGTTTCTTCGTGATCTTGCCTATCCAATACATTCTCGTTGGTGTGCAGTGGTATAATTTAATGGCAGTATTCATTCCTGTTTACGCCTTTTTATTAATCCCAACACGCATGGCACTTTCAGGTGATACCCGTCATTTCTTAGAGCGTGTGGCAAAAGTGCAATGGAGTGTGATGATAGCCATTTATTGTCTAAGTTATGCGCCTGCACTATTAATGTTACCTATTGAAGGTTTTGAAGGCCGTAATATCAACTTACTGCTCTTTTTAATGATTGTGGTACAAGTTTCTGACGTACTCCAATATGTCTTTGGTAAATTATTTGGCAAACATCCTATCGTGCCTAAATTAAGCCCAAATAAAACAGTCGAAGGATTTTTTGGTGGCATTATTTCTGCCAGCCTGATTGGTATGATGTTGTGGTGGGCAACTCCTTTCTCATGGTGGGCAGCCTTTTTACTCTCTTTAGTCATTACATTGGCGGGTTTTGCCGGTGGTCTATGTATGTCAGCGATAAAAAGAGACAGTGGTGTAAAAGACTTTGGCACAATGATAGAAGGCCATGGTGGCATGATGGATAGAATGGATTCACTCTGTTTTGCGGCCCCTATTTTCTTTCATGTTATTCGCTATTTTTACGTTTAATTTTTACACTATTTAGTCAAAAATAAGCGAATTCAAGACAAACAAACATGTCGATATCCACATTATCGGCATGTTTATATATTCATTTTTATCCTATTATTCATACTAATTTAATATCAGATATTGATTATCAACATAATAATTAAACAATTGTTTTGATTTTAGACTAAAAGTAAATTTTATTATTTTCATAATAAAATCAAGTTATTAATTAATAACATTCTTAATCAAGAGGTCTGATTTCTGTATTTTTTATTCATTATGATAGCCTAAATGGAAGCTATCTTTTACCCTAACGCCCCTTTTCATTCTGAATATCTATAATTATGATCACTTGGCTACTTCTCGCTGCTTCTTTATTATTTTTAGGTTTTAATCGCATACTTGCACTTATTACACTTGCAGTCACCGCACTTAGCGCATTTATAACAGGCATTATTACATGGCAAGCCTTGCCGATTATCTTTAGTATTCTGTTATTAACGTTTGCTTATTCCCGTTATAAAACACAACCACTGCTTCGGGCAATTATCATTCTTGCTCTTATTATCATTGCTAGTGGCTTAGCCTTTCATCTTATTCCTGGCTTTAACAATTTACGTTACCTTTCACACACTTCTATAGGAATAAAAAGCGTCCCTTTTACGTTTTATTTCAATGCGGATAAAGCATTGATACCCTTTATTTTTCTCATTTTTATTCCCACCCTTTTTGTCTGTCCTCCATTAAAAAAAGCGAATAGATTACAATGGATAATGTTGATTATCGCTATTCCTGCATTGTTACTTATTGCCGTACAATTAGGGGGATTAGCCATTGAGCTTCACTTACCACACTGGTTACCTGCATTTATTTTGGCAAATATCTTTTTTGTCTCTCTTGCTGAAGAAGCTTTATTTAGAGGTGTTATTCAACAAACCTTATCACGTTATCTTCCTCCTTATGTTGCACTATTAATTGCAGCCATAATTTTTGGCCTTGCGCATATTGCAGGAGGAATATTGTTAGTTGTTTTCGCTTCGTTGGCAGGGATTATTTATGGTTTGGCTTGGATGTGGAGTGGTCGGCTTTGGGTTTCAACCGCGTTTCATTTTGCGCTTAATTTAACTCATCTACTCTTTTTTACTTACCCATTTAAAATAGCCTGATCTCTTTTTTACATCTCATTGAAGATTTTTTATCCTGACTTTCACCACCTTTTACTGATATCTTAACTTCATCGGTAAAAGGATGAGTGAAACGTGAAAGCAATCACACAAATGGAATATAGATATTCTTATTTGCGCCCATCATCCGATGAAATTTTTGTTAGTATGCTTTATCGCTTATCTATAAATAATCAAAACTTCATACGGTACACAGTATCAAGCCAATAATAATAACATCCATTAACACGATAAGAAGTTGTCTTACTTTGCAGTATAGACCTTAGAAAAAATAGGTAAGCTTTGCTTTGTTTGCTTTGTTTGCTTTTTTTAGTTCAGCATTATCTGCTGAAATTTTGCCTCTCTTATTACCAGGACAAAAGATATGTTAGACCAAGAAATGATCCGTACTTTTATACAGGTCGCCGATTGCCAAAGTTTTACCAAAGCAGCTGATATGCTTCATAAAACATCCGCAGCCATTAGTTATCGAATTAAAACATTAGAAGAAAATATCGGCACTCAACTTTTTAATCGTACAACCAGAACCGTAACGTTAACCCCTGCTGGTGAATATTTATTAGAAAAATGCCGTCAATGGATTGTATGGTTAGAATCAATGCCGGTGGAACTTCAGCAAATGAATGCAGGTGTCGAACATCAAGTGAATATTGTCATAAATAATCTTCTTTATGATCGCACTGCGGTTGCCAGTATGCTAGCTTGCCTTCATCAACGTTTTCCTTCAACGCAATTTCATATTACTCGCCAAGTTTATATGGGTGTTTGGGATGCACTTATTAACGAAGATTATCATTTTGCTATTGGCGTTACGGGGAATGAATCCCTTAAGAATAATATTAACATTTGTGCGATGGGTGAAATTCAATGGCAATTTGTTGTTGCACCTAATCATCCTTTAGCCAATATCAGTGGCGTATTAAGTGATGACCAAATGCGCATGTATTCTGCGGTTAACGTCGAAGATACGTCTCGCCATCTTTCTAAACGCACAGCATGGCGCTTATCTGGTCAGCACGAAATTCGCGTACCTGATTTACACACCAAATTAGCCTGTCATTTAAAAGGCGTCGGTATCGGATTTTTACCATTAAGTTTATGCAAACCTCTTATTGATAGTGGGCAACTAATTGCCAAGGAAGTAAGGAATCGTCGTCATAATTCACCACTTTCTTTAGCGTGGTGTGAAGATAAAAAAGGTGCGGTAGTCAGTTATTTAGTGGAATTATTTAAGCAAAATCATCCCAGCGTGCAATCGTTTTACGATCCTTTAAATTAAAAGGGCAAACCGAAGTTTGCCCTTTTGCTGCTAATTCAGTAACTATCTGAATAGATAACTATGCTTTTGCTTCTTCATTATTATTGTTGCTTTCTTTAATAAAGAGGCTTGCCACAATACCAATACAAATCAGAATAGCGGCAAAGTAGAAACCTGAGTCCATACTTCCTGTTTTATCTGATAGGAAACCCGTTAGTGTTGGCGCAAAAACAGAACCTAACATACCGATACAGTTATAAACACCAAACGATGTACCTAACGCATGACGCGGTGAGTTATCAGCAACTACAGCAACTAATACTGGGTTTGTACTGATTTTACCTACAATACCGTAAAGGATCAGTGCACCAATTAACACAGGCATTGATTCTGACATTGGTACAGCCAAAATAGCGACTAATGACAATGGTAACATGATCAGTAATACAGGTTTACGACGACCAATTTTATCTGAAACCCAGCTAAAAATAAGTGAACCAGGAATAGCAAACCATGGCATTAATGATGCAATAGTTGAAATTTGTGTCCCTGTAATTCCACGTTCAGTTTCTAAATAGTACGGTAACCAAGTAACTAGTACAAAGAAGCCATAGATTGAACAGAAGATAGTGACATACGCAAGGTTGATATTGCGATTACCAAATAAATCTTTAAATGTCAGTTTAACTTTCTGTTTTGGTGCTCCAGCTTCTGTCGCAGGTTGTGCTTTTGGTTTATCTTTAATGATCCATAACATCACCAAACCAATGATGATAATAGGGACACCAATAATATAGAACGGCGCACGCCAGCTCATTCCCATCTCACCAACAGAAATACTTGAGATGTAATAACCAATAGACAGACCAAATGCCATACCACTATTGATAATTGCACTACCTAGCGTAATACGATGTTTCGGTATCGCTTCTGAAGATAAACCATACTGAGGGCCATAATAGAATCCTTGGAAGATCCCCACCATGACCCATGCAAACATAAAGGTCACGTAAGTTGGCATCATCCCCGCAATAATGGTGAATCCACCAAAGAGTACAACCCCTGTTACTAATACTTTTTTCTTACCTAAATAGTCACCAATCATGCCTGATGGAATATTGAGTGCAGTATATCCGATAAAGAAAATACTCATGATAGAACCAAGTTGAGCTTTAGTAAGATCAAACTCAGCACCAATATTTACCATCAATGGGCCGACAATAGCGCGGCTACCATAAAGTGCAATCCAACCAAAGAAGAAGATAATGGTCAGTTTGACCCAATAAGGGACTTTGCCTTTCTCATTCACTTGTGCATCGTTCATAATGACGCTCCTGAAAGAATTTTTATTAAGACTTATAAATTAAAGTGCCAGACTGACCTTCAATAACTTGTTGAATATTTTGTAATGCACCAATATGTGCTTGTTGCCCAGTTGCATTAACAAAATCACTCACCGCCATAATTTTTGGTCCCATTGCGCCATCAGCGACAGCCATTGGTGCAAGTTCTTCTGGTGTTGCTTCACGAATTGCGGCTTGTTCTGGTGTACCCCAATTTTTATAAATAGCATCTGCCTCTGTTAAAATAACAAAGTGTTCTGCATTTAATTCACGAGAAATTAAAGCTGCTGTTAAATCTTTATCAATAACCGCTTCACTACCAATAAATTCATTATTTGTGTTATTAACTGGAATACCGCCACCACCACCACAAATAACAACATGACCTTTATCTAATAAAAGTCTTACCGCCTCGATATCAATAATCTTTTTCGGTGTTGGTGATGGCACAACACGGCGATAATGTTTACCATCTTGCTTAAATGTCCATTGATACTTCGCAATTAATTCTTCTTTATCAGCTTCATCATAAATAGGGCCAATAAATTTACTTGGGTCGTTAAATGCTTCATCATTAATATCAACAGAAACTCGCGTCATTACCGTTGTAATAGCTTGATCTGGGTTATTTTGATTAATTTTTTGCATCATCATATAACCAATCATACCTTGGCTTTCAGCCACTAGAATATCCAACGGATATGCAGGAACATCTTGATATGCCAGGTTTTGTAGTGCAAGCAATCCAACTTGAGGCCCATTGCCGTGTACTAATACAACACGGTACTCTTTTGCTAATTTATTAATTGTCTCTGACATTAATTCAATATTTTTATATTGATTCTCAGCAGACAAAACTTCTCCGCGTTGCAATAATGCATTTCCGCCTAAAGCAATAACAATTGTTTTCATAATTATCCGTATCCGAATGTTTATATAAATTCTTTTATTAAAGAAATTTAATCAATATGCTGTTGTTGTTTTTTAGTTTGGTAACCAATCCATAATCCCAGTAATGTATCTGCACCGGAATGATGACCAATAGAGAGTATTTCCAACATATCCTTAAAAATAATCTCTTTATTCTTTATTTTTTTACCTAGTTGAATGAGATAGGTAGAAAATATTCCCTGGGTGGCATATTCCAAATAATGCTTACTGACAACGGTGGTCAATTCAGATAAAGGAGGTGTGTTATTAAAAAAATAATTAAGTTTTTTTTCTGGCTCTGCTAAATAATGTGCAAATAACATTCCCACTAGCATATCATCTGAACTTGGCGTTAATCCGGGGCCTTTCCCTGTAAAAATGGCCCAGTTAACAGCATTGCCCACTAACTGATTATGAAATAGCTTAATTAATAACTTAATTTCACTGAGTTGCGCGATTTGACGATAATTTTTTAATGGTCCATATAACCCTGTTGCAATTGAGGGTGAGAGTAGAGAAAAAAAACTTTCTAACCAACGCAAATCTAGTTCCGCTTTATCTTGTAAACGTAAATTTTCACTCTGACCTGCGAGTAGAGTGAGTTTATTTGCAAGTATTGCTTGATGATCTTTTAGACTCATCATGACCGAGGGATGGCACTGTTTAGCAAAATAATCGAAATCATCTTGTTTCAATAACCATCCCATCGGGCTTAATCCTCTCCCTTCGCGATGAAAAGTGATTAAGCGTTGTTGAGGGCAAATGAAATTCAAAGCATGGTCATAAATGCCCACACATTTAATCTCACCTTCAAAATCAGTGATATGCTGGCTGGTTTGAAGTGCTTGAATTTGCATAATGCCCCCTTAATTGCTGTGATTTATCGTTACAAAGCACGATTAAGCGTCGATGCCTAATTCTTCTGCCAATGCAACAATCGCTTTTTCAAAGCAACCTAAAGGTGCGCGTACAGTACCTGCACCAATTTGACCAACACCCGGCTCTTTATGTGCAATACCCGTGTTAATCAGCGGTGTAATACCCGTTTCAACAACGCGACGAGCATCTAATCCTAAACATGCACCTTGGAAATCCCAAGTTGGAATTTGCAACATCATGTTACGAGCAAGGTAGATCTCAGCCATTTCTTCAGTCACTTCACGTGCTGCATCCATACCACCTGATGCACCAACAAAGCGTGTTACACCCGGTGCTGCAACCATTGCTGCTCCACCAATACCGAAAGTTTCAGTAATCGCACTGTCACCGATATCTGGGTTTGCATCTGCTTGACTAAAACCAGAGAAGAACAGACCTTGTGGTGTATTTACTGGGGCCGTAAACCATTGGTCACCCATTCCACTGATTTTGATACCAAAGTTGCTACCATTACGGGTCATAACGGTAACGATAGTGCCTTGTTTGATTTGAGCACCTGCATCCATCGCAGCTTTACAGTAAGCCATTGCTAAGTTCAGGAAGAACTGATCTGTAATGCTCAGGAATTTAGTCACTTTTGTGATTTCAGCATCTTCAAAATCTAATGTGCTTAATACTGGAGCCAATTGACGCAGTAACAGGGCTGAAGCTGCGATATTACGTTGGTGAAATTCATCACCCATAGTAATTGCTTGCCCCATAATTGCAGTCAGGTCAATACCATTTTCGAAAGTGGCAATCGCTGCTTTTAATACTGGCGCTAAGCTTTTTTGCATCCAATGTAGACGCTCTTGCACGTCTGGGCCGTAAGCACCAAAACGCATCACTTTACCAATACCTTCGTTCATGTTGCAGTAAGCGTAGTTACCGTGAATGTGGTTTTTAATCACCAACATTGGCATATGAGCAGAAGTAATACCGCCCATTGGGCCTACTGCATTTACGTTATGGCAAGGGATAAACTCAATTTCACCCGCTTCTAACATCGCTAATGCTTGTTCTTCGGTTTCTGCCCAGCCTTCAAATAAAGAAGCACCGATACATGCACCGCGAACAGGACCACTCATTTCACCCCAAGTTACAGGAGGGCCTGCATGAAGTAATTTTTTGCCTGTTTCTAAAGCCGGTACAACTTCTTTTGCTAAGTTAACATCACACCAGTGAGGACGGGCTTCACGAATACGTTCGATAACTGCTTCATTCGCTTGTTCGATAGTTGAATACATATCTGCAATTCCTTATTTCAATTTCTTTAATATTTCAGCCAGTTTTTTATTACCACCTGCGACAGGTGCCCACTGATAATGCACAACAGGAGTCCCACTTGATTGCAGATCATCTGCAAAACTACGAAGACCGGCGTTGATCACGGAGATCCCGTTAAGCAGTGGTGACACTTCAGCATGTGCTTCTGCTGGATGTGGCTGGATTAATTCTTTTGCTAATAAAACCGCTTCTGGCAACGTATCCATGACAATAATGCCCGCTTCTTTTAGCTGTTTTTGCTGTTCGCTACGGTTTTGCGGATCGTCTTCAGTACCAGTAATGGTTGCGATGGTGATTAATGGATTGGCTTCGCCACGTTTTTCATTCAGTTTTTTGATTTCTTGAATTAACGCACCGGCAGGATCTTGAGTTGCACCATAACCAATAACAAAATCAACCAGTAACACGCCAGCTTCTGTTTTGTTGCTTAGCTCACTGATAAATTTGTTACGTGTAGATGGGTCAATCATTGGGTGTGGTTTACCCTGTGTATAAAAATCATCACCCATATCGATGATTTTGTGACCATCAGCATCTAGCATTGTGCCTTGTTTATGCTCGTTATCGACTTCAACATTAAGTTTTTCAGATAACAACATGGCGCATTCAGCCGCTAGCGTACCACCGGCATAAAGACCAATGATTTTCTTACCTGTAACTTTTGGTAATTCCGCTGCGATATCTTCAACACGCGCTAGTTCAGCCGCAATGCGCGCCGTTTCATCTAACGTGCGAGTAAAATAGATATTGTCGTCTTGGAATTTCTCAGGTGTTGTTCCTAAGAATTGCGCCACAATCGGTTTATTATGGCGTTTCATTTCGGCAATAATTTTTTGGCGAACAGCTGGCGCTGGTGGCTTAGAAACAAAAGCAATAACACGCGTATTAGGATCTGCCGCTAGCATATTGATAGCAGTGATTGCACTGATACCACCAATTTGCTCTGTTAAATCACGACCACCTAGGCCAATTGAATGAGAAATACCTTGGCGTTGTAAAACGATTTGAGAGGTAATTTCTTGAATACCCGTACCTGATGCGCCAACAATACCAATAGAGCCTTTAGGTGCAATGTTAGCGAAAGCAAGAGGTGCACCTGCAATATTTGCAGTACCACAGTCAGGCCCCATCACAATCAGACCTTTTGCTGCTGCTTTTTCTTTTAGTGCTTTTTCATCTGCAATAGAGACGTTGTCAGAGAACAGCATGACGTTACAACCATCTTCTAAGCCCGTGTCAGCCAATTCCGCGGCATATTCACCAGCAATAGAGATAAGTAACATATTGGCATTAGTGCTTTTTTGTTTAGCGGTACGCCAGCTACGTACTGTCGTTAATTTGTTACCGCCTTTCTGGCCACTTGCAATTTCAGCTAATGCTTCTTCTAAAGCAGTAGAAATCATATCGATAATGGCAGGATCGTCTGATTCTGCTTTAATCGAAACACAAATGTCATTCGGCGTTGCTTCGTTAAACATGTCATGCCAAAAGCCGGTGACATCAAGAAGAGATTTATTCGCTGGTGTTCCCATCATGACGGAAATTTCTTCCACCTCTGGGGCTTCACTTAATTTTCGGGAAATAATCATCAGGCTAACTGAATCCTGAAAGCTCCCTTTTTTAATAAAAGCATGGATCATTATGATATCCTTAACGCATTTAATATATGTAACAGCACATATCTATTTGCATTTCGTTTTTTTGATAATAAGAAGCCTATTTGCTTAAACTGTTAAGCAATATAAATAAATGTCTGATTTATTAATTTTGAATCTCTGCGTATAAACATACTGAAGAAATATCGAAATGTAGAGTGATTGAAGTCACACTTATTTATTGTAAAAAATTTTTATTTAATCGAATGATATTTATTAAATAAATTATGATGAGGAAAGTTTATTAATTCAGAGATAAAACCAAAAATAGAAAGGTAAAATTTAACGGATAATAAACAAAACGATGGTGATAAAAATCATATAAAACAATAGGAAATAAAATCAAAGCAACAATTCGATAACATACAACATTAAATCATTATTATCAACGATTAAAAATAAACTCTCTTTTAACTCTATTTTTAGAATTTAACGCCTAACTTAAATTATATTTATTATTATATAAAAACAGAAAAGGCCTCATATTTAATAAGGCCTTTTCTATAAAATAAAAATAAAATATGACTTAATTTATTGCTTAATAGCTTCAACTTGAATTTTTAATGTCATATTATCCGCCATCCCTTCTTTGACCAAAAAATCCACGCCCCAATCTGAACGTTTAATGGTTGTTTCAAAATCACCACCACAGACTGGCGCATTAAACACAGGGCTTTCATAACAATTAAACTTGGTTGTTGTTAATTTAACTGGCAATGTTTTTCCTTTCATCGTTAATAGCCCTTCAATGGATGTGGGTTTATTATCAGAGAAATACCATTTTGTTGAAGAAAACTGAATTGTTGGGTATTTATCTGCATCTAAGATATCTGCACTTTTCACATGATTATCAAATGCCGTTAATCCCGTATTTAGTGTTTTGACTGGAATAGAAACGTTTATTTTTCCTATATTCTTTTCTGGTGAGTATGTTAAATCACCTTCAATTTCATAGAAACCACCACTGTTAGTTGAAGTCCCAAAATGATCAATATAAAACATTGCCTTAGTATGCGTTGGTTCAAGCTTATATTCATTAGCTTGTACTGCTGGCACAAGTAATAATGAAGATAATACGGTAGATAAAATAAATTTCATTATAATTTCCTAATCTATTTTTTATAAAATAATGCCCATAAAGAAAATACTTCATAGGCATTTTTAAACACAGATAATATAAAGTACAAAGAGAGTTGAGAATTAATTAACGCTGAGAATCTAATATCTCGTTATTTTTTAATACATCTTGAGCTTTGCTATAGCTTTCAATTAATAATTGATAAGCTGGGAAAATTTGGGTGTATGCTTGCGCCCATTGTGCTGCATCATCACGATTCCATGTCTTCTGAATTTCAGAAGCAACTGCTGCGGTATCCATTGGTACAACCCCAGCTTGAACGATACGAGCTAAAGTAATTTCTTCCGCCATTTTACTGTAAGTTCCTGAAGCATCAATAACTGCAAAGACTTGATAGCCCTCAGCAACAGCACTAATAGCAGGGAATGCCATACAGACACTCGTAATAGTACCAGCAATAATTAATTGTTTTTTGCCTGTCGCTTTAACAGCCTCAACAAACTCAGGGTTATCCCATGCATTTATTTCACCTTTACGTGCAACATATTTAGCATGTGGTGCATTTTGATGAATTTCAGGAATTAATGGGCCATTCGGACCTTGCGGTACAGAAGCCGTTGTAATAACAGGCATGTTAGCTAATGTTGCCATTTTCGCTAATACTGAAGCACGTGCTCGTAATTCAGTCATAGGCATATCACCAACCGTTTGGAATAAACCACTTTGGTGATCGATTAATAACATAACAGCATCTTCTGGATTAATAACAGGACGTTGTCCATTAAAATTTGCTGGAGCACTCATTTATTTATTCCTTTTAATTAATAAATATTGATTATTAACTGAGTTAAGGAGAAATATTAAAAGATGATATCTTTATATCGTTTCCCCCTCGTTGTAATAAACAATAGTCAATTAATTAAAATATCGGTAGAGTCAATTATGATAAACACTATTCCAAAAATAGAACACTGAAACATATTTTTATTGTTCTATATTCAGAATAATGAAATCTATTTTTAATACTACTTAAATATATTAATCACTTTAAAATACACCTATAGAAATTTTATAGGAACATTATGATGAAAAAGATTATTGGTATTTATAAAGCACCTCGTCAACATTGGGTTGGTGATGGCTTTCATGTTCGTTCACTCTTTAGTTATAGCAACCATGGTAAATATTTAAATCCATTTTTACTATTAGACCGAGCTGGACCTACTGATTTTCCTGCATCTCAAGGCCATAACCGAGGGGTAGGAGAACATCCTCACCGTGGATTTGAAACAGTGACCATCGTTTACAAAGGTGAGGTTGCACATCATGATTCAACGGGTGAAGGTGGTGTTATTGGTCCCGGAGATGTCCAATGGATGGCTGCGGCATCGGGTATTTTGCATCAAGAATACCATTCTGATGCTTTTACCAAAGAAGGTGGTGTATTAGATATGGTGCAATTATGGGTTAATCTCCCATCAGATGCCAAATCAGCACCTGCTGGTTATCAATTACTGAAAGAAAGTGCGATCCCTGTATTGCCTTTATCTGATAATGCAGGGCAGCTTCGCGTTATTGCAGGGGATTATCACGATACGAAAGGCGCAGCAAAAACCTTTTCGCCTGTTGATGTATGGGATATTCAATTAAAGAGTGCAAAATCGACCACATTACTAACGAAAAAAGATCGTTATGTTGGTTTAGTGGTTTTACATGGCAGTGTTTATCTTGATAATCAAACCCAATTACAAACTGGAGATTTGGTTATTTTAGATAATGAAGGAGGCTCTGTTAATCTTGAAGCCATTGAAGATGCTGTTATTTTATATCTCAGTGGTGAGCCTATTAATGAACCTGTTGTAGGTTATGGCCCTTTTGTAATGAATAGCGAAGCACAAATCAGACAAGCCATTGATGATTTTAACCAAGGTAAATTTGGTCGTATACCTAACGAATAACGTTTTTATTTTATACAAAAACAATGAAATCAAACGGCTCCCTATTCTATTCGGAGCCGTTTTTATATCAATTTTACTCTTTCATTGGTGACATATTATCAGCAAGGTATTCCAACAAGACTTGGATTGCAGGTAATAGTCCTTTTCTTGATGGATAAACAGCATGAACCACATCTTTAGGAAAACGCCAAGATGGCAATACCTCAATTAACTTGCCATTTTGTAACTCTTTTTCAACCACACTCAAGGGTAATCTTGTTATTCCCAATCCCTTTAATGTTGCTTTATAAAGAGTCAAAACATCGGTTGTGGCTAATTTAGGCGTAACATGTTGTGTAGAAACCGCACCATCTTCATGAGTGAGTGTGAGTGTATAATGCTGGGAATGTTCGCTATTTGCCAAAATGGGATAATCTGTAAGTTGTTCGGGGGAATTGGGGATCTCTCTCCCTTGAAATAACAATGGGCTAGCAACTAACACTCGCCGAGAATAACCTAGAATTTTCATTGTTAAACCTGAATCATCTAGCGGCAATGCTCTGACTCTTAATGCAAGATCAAGGCCTTCACTAATCACATCAACTGGGCGATTAATGGCCAATATCTGAATATTAATATCCGGATATTTTTCCATAAAATCGACCAATATATCTTGAATATATATTTGTAATAATGCGACAGGACAAGAGAGTTTAATTGTGCCATGAGGATGCCCTTGTGCTGAACAAATAACCTCTTCCGCAATCTCAGCTTCTGCAACCACATTTTTACATTGTTGATAAAAAGTTTGCCCAATTTTGGTGACATGAAATTGTCGCGTAGAACGATATATTAAAGAAACATTGAGCTTTTGTTCTAAATCAGCAATACGGCGACTCAGCTTAGATTTAGGTATTCCTAATGTTTCAGCCGCTTGAGAGAAACCACCAAACTCAACGACTTTCACAAAATAGTAGAGGTCATTTAAATCATACTTCATTGTGTATCACCCATTAGGTTATTTTACATATTAAGCTGAATTGTTTCAGTTATTGATGTTATGGAGAAAATAATTGTAATTACTATTTTCCATTATTCAACTTTTGTTAATAACATTATAATCACATGGGTTAATAAAATAAAGGCGATCTAAAATAATATCATAATTCAAAAAAAACCAATTAAATTAATATTACAAATGTGACATTGAATTAATTCACATACCATAATTTAATTTTATTACCACCTATCACTGAAATTTGTTTTTATTATTAAACTTTGATTGATTTAGTAAAATTTATTATAAAACATAAAGATAGATAATCACTTTGCATATTAATAACATCAAGTTACATAAAAAAACTTATTTTAAAGACAAGTTAATAAATAATTTTATTTTTATGACATTAATCAATGAATATTTAATAATATGTTAATAAGATCATCCTTAATAAAAATACTTATTAGTTTTACTTTTTACTTCCGATTATTTATTTAACCTGCAACCTAATGGAATAACCTGATGAACAAATTAACTCCATTACGACCCATACCTACCTTAATCGCTGCTTCTATTACCCTTATTATCTGGTTTTTTATTCCCGTTCCAGAAGGCGTTGATCCCAATGCTTGGCATTTATTAGCCCTTTTTGTTGGTACTATCGCTGCTATTATTGGTAAAGCACTTCCTATCGGTGCTGTTTCTATTATTGCTATCGCATTAGTGGCTGTTACAGGTGTCACTAACCCTAATTCAACTAAAGCTGCTATCGGTGATGCATTAAGTGGTTTTTCCAATGATCTTATCTGGTTAATTGGTATTTCCATTATGGTCTCTATGAGCCTAAATAAAACTGGGCTTGGTGCCAGAATTGGTTATTATTTTATTTCGTTATTTGGTAAAAAAACGATTGGAATAGCTTATTCATTAGCCATTGCCGAAACAATATTAGCACCAGTAACGCCAAGTAATACCGCTCGGGGTGGCGGTATTATTCACCCAATTATGCGTTCAATTTCAGACAGTTTTAACTCTAAAGCAGAAGATGGCACAAGTGGAAAAATAGGTCGTTACCTCTCTTTAGTGAACTACAATATAAATCCAATTACTTCTGCCATGTTTATTACGGCAACAGCTCCTAATCCACTTATCGTGAGTTTAATTATCAGCGAAACTGACCCTACACATGAGCTTAGTTGGTCTATGTGGGCAATTGCTGCGTTTGTGCCCGCTATCGTTTCATTAATATTAATGCCAATTGTTATCTACCTTCTTTATAAACCTGAAATAACCAGCACTCCGAATGCTCCTCATTTTGCTAAAGAGCGTTTAGCGCAATTAGGGCCTATTTCGTTACCTGAAAAAATAACTCTTGCAGTCTTCGCCTTATTATTAATTATGTGGGCGGGTGTACCTGCATTGTTATTTGGTGATGCGTTCAGTGTTAATGCCACAACAGCCGCATTTATTGGCTTATCAATTTTATTATGTACAGGTGTTTTAAATTGGGATGATATTTTAAAAAACAAAGGTGCATGGGATACCGTTGTTTGGTTCTCTGCCTTAGTAATGATGGCATCCTTCTTAGGAAAATTAGGATTGATTAAATGGTTGTCACTCAGCGTAGGGGCAAGTATTGATAGTATGGGAATAAGTTGGGTCAGTGGCATGATATTACTGGTACTAATTTATGTTTATTCTCACTACTTTTTTGCCAGTACCACCGCGCATATTACCGCAATGTTTGCCGCGTTTTATGCCGCAGGTTTAGCACTTGGCGCACCACCAATGTTATTAGGGCTTATTTTGGCATTCTCATCTTCATTAATGATGTCATTAACCCATTATGGTACAGGTACTGCTCCCATTATTTTTGGCTCAGGTTACGCCACATTGGGCGAATGGTGGAAAACTGGCTTTGTGATGAGTGTAGTTAACCTTATTGTTTGGATAACGTTGGGTAGTGTATGGTGGAAAGTATTAGGATATTGGTAAGATTTAAAAAAAATAGCCTTAAATAAAACAAATATAAGATGCCTAGTTTATTGTTAGGCATCTTATAAAGTTAACGCCAGATATCGTTACTTGCGATAATTGACTCTGATTGATAATGACTTTTTTTATTCTCTATTTTATCTTTCTCAACGGTATGTTGAACACCATCAAAAAAATAATTTAAATCAACATCAAAAAGATAGGATAAAATATAAATACTTTCTGCATGGATGTTTGACTCACCATTTTCAAAACGAGATTGATGTTGCTGGCTTATTCCCAATAAAGCACCAAACTCACTGCCACTCATACTGTGTGTTATTCTTAATTCTCTAATTTTAGCGCCAACTAATCTTGATATTTCTTTATTCATAACATCTCCAAAAAATAAAATTGATAATATCAAAAATACACTCATTAATTATTCATACAAAATATTTACTGTAGCAATTGAGTTTGCACTTCCTGGTGTTATAGTGCTTCCTGTTTTTATATAGCGCGCTTTCCAACCAAAAATATAATCGCCAGATGCAACCTGATTTTGTAAACTATTTTTAGTATTTAATTTAATAGGATTATTATTTTTATCTAATAACTGAATTCCAATTCCTGTTGCTGGATTTGTACCCGATAATTTTAATTTACCTGTATTTACATCAATATATCCAGCACTACTCGTTACAGTAGCTTTAATATTGGTTCCCGCAGCACAACTTAACGTAATAGGAATATCAACATTTTTACTTACATCGCCAATATTTTTAAATTGTGTATCATACCAAGTGCCCATATTAATATTATAACTCAATGATTTAGTTGAACATTTTAAAGAGTTTATTCTTATTGCATTTAACGGTAGAAATAACGATGTTAAATTCCAAGTAGTATTGCGAGGTGCAGTATTATTCTGCACAGCTTTAGCAACCTCTCCCAATTTTAAGCTTCCTGACTGTGTTACTTGGCCTGTTTTTATTATTTTGACAGTCCAAGAAGGTTCGAGAAGTCTATATTTATTAGTAGTCTCTATTGATCCCCCATCCTCAGACCACGTTGTATTTAATGCCCCCATTTTATTAAAATAGACCTGTATTCCAATGCCTGGAATATTTGTCTGCGCTATCTTGGTTGCATTGGGTATCCATCCATTGGTATAACTTGCTGAAACTACGGCATTACCGCATTTTCCATCATCCCCTGAATAAGTCGTTATGGGCCCAGTTCTATAACTAACTGTAAATTGTTCTAATAACCCAGTTCTCATATCATCATATTGAATTGAATAAACTTTATTTGGTATATCAGCTCGAATATTTTTTAAATTCGGGTTTTGAATACAAGCAGAAAAAGTATATGTGGAATAAAATAAAACCCCACTTAATAAAAAAATAGACTTAGTGCTTACATGGCGCATTTTTATCTCCTAACTTATCTATTATTTTAGTTTTCATCTCTTTTTGTTCTTCTTCATCTAAAATAAAAAATTGGCTTAAACAAATATCAAAAGCACGAGCATATTGATAAAGTCTATCCAAACTAACTCTATTAATACCTCGTTCATATCTTGATTGCTGTTGTTGACTGATACCAATCATTTCTGCTAGCTCACTTAAAGTGTACCCATTCATAACTCTATAATAAGCTATTTTTTTTCCAATCATTTTTGAGGCAGGATAAATATGACTCATTTTTATTTCCTTTATTATTCGTTAATTATAAAGAAGCGTAAATTCAAGATGACTTTTAAATGAACCCACAGTGATATTACTTCCATAACCTATAATTCTTGCCGATAAAGGAAATTCAGCATTGTGTGTCTGCTGATTAACGTTCACTATTAATTTTTCATTATTTTTTATAATACTTTTATTTAATTGTGTTGCGATATTTAATGCCGTACTTTTTGCTGTTCCACTATTAATAAAATATTCTGGATAATTAGGATCAACAATCCCTTTTAAGGTCATTGTGATTTTATTCGTTGTTATTGGGCAATTTTTTAACTTTATAGAGAAATTAACCCAATCTGATTTTTGATTGTTTTTAATATTTCTAATATTTATTTTGTTAAGATCAATCAAATAATTTTTTGTTTCTAATTCACAAGGTGATGCAATCACAGATCCATAAACATTAATATTAACAACACTTCCTACTGCAAAAGGAGAAAATAAAAACAATAAGGATAAGGGTATGATTTTATACATAATATTCTGCCTCTACCTATAGACTATGGTTGCTGTGATCTTTGCAGATACCGTGCCTGGTGTGGCATTTCCAAGCTTACTAAATGCCCGTGTTCTTAAAGGAATATTCACTGATGACTGACCATTAACCGCGATATACAGTGATTTTTGATTGCCTAATGGTATTAATCCATTACTATTTTCATTCTGCAATTGCACAGCAATATTCTTTGCAGTTCCTTCATTTTTATATAAATTATCGACATCAGCATTATCTGGTGTACCGGTAAATGTTAGCTTTACTTGATTTATTGTGGGTGAACAATCAATTAATTTAATCGTGAAATTATTCCACACCGAACTCGAATTTGTTGTCTTAAATAAATTTGCAGGCATCTCTTTTAAATCAATATTAATATTACTTCCTCCAGAAATATTACAAGTTGCTGCTCTAATATTTCCAGAAAAATTAACCGTAACCGTATTCCCAGCGAGTAAAGGAAAACTTATTATTACACTGGTTATTAAAACAAAAAATCTTATTAATATAGTCATTTCACTTTCCTACGCGTAGCAAATATCGACAGCTATAAAAGAAATAACTGGGTTTAATATATTAACTTTAATGCTATTTAAATTTACTACTGACAAGTCACAGTGATTTTATAGAGTCCTAAATAATCAAGAACACTTGATAAATCATAATTTACATGACATGTTTCATTGTTGTATTTAATAGTTAAGTTTCCGCGTTGTTCTAACCCTGATAAATAAACCTCTCCATCATTACCAACAATACTATTCAATTGGCTGTTATCTTTAAAAATAACTTGAGCACCAAATGGAACTGGTTTTTTATTTGCAAGATTAACCGTCATCAATACGCGATAACCCACGTTAGCAGAAAAATCAGCTTTGACTAAAGCACCTCGACTAGGTGAAATCGTTTGGCTAGTCAATTCCATTTCTGTATTTTCAGGCAGCATTAATGTATCAATTTCTAAGGTATTCTTGCGATACGGTGTAACATAAGGCACTAATGCATAACCCATACTATTAGTTTTGACACCCGCTTGGTTTAGTATCGCAACATCACCTGCATTAGGTATATCAACAATTGCAGACGTTTCACCCAGTTGTTGTCCAAGGACTATTCCTCCAGAGTGAGCAACTACGCTACCATTGACCCCATAATAAAGATTATGGTTATCTTTCCCGTAACTATACCCCCCAGTAATATCACCTAGTTGACCTTTATAGGATGCATTGATATTTCCAGAAGATCCTTGATCTTGGTTGGTAAATCCTTGCTGTGCGCTCCAATTTAATCGATTATTGAGCTGAGACGCAGAAATTCCAACACTTCCTGTACTTGCATTGTTACTACTACTATTTGTATTAAAGTTATAATAGAAAGTATCGTCAAATACACTAAAAGGTACACTTACTGAAAAGGCAAATTGATGTTCATCATCACTTTGTGTTTTTTCTCCCGTCACATAAGAGTAACGATTAGTATTTTTATTATAGGTATAGTTCATCCCATAACTGATACCTTGCCAGCTATTGTTATAACCTAACGTTGCTGATTGCGTTTTTTTATTACTATTCCAGTAATCTTCTTTTATATAACCGATAGCTAAAGAGCCATTTCCTTCGCCTAAATTCTGGTTAATCGTAATTTCAGCACGATTACGGCGACGTTCAACTTCTGGACTATAATTTGTACGTCGAAAACTATCGAACACTTCAGATAAGCTATAAAAACCGTTTGTAGAATAACGATAACCCGCTAACGCTATATTTGTGCCCACATCGTTCAGATTTTTATTGTATCTAAAACGGTAAGATTGTCCTTGCTGCTTAATACCATTATCAAAAGTTGAACTTGCATGTGTAATATCGACAGAAATTGCACCAAAAACACCTAAGTTTTTTCCTGCCCCCAAAGAATAAGATTGATAGTCTTGGCTTAATTGGCTACCACCATAAGTTGTCACTCCATAAGGTAGGCCATAAATTAATGTAAATTGTCCAAACTTAGTTTTATCCACATTCTTATCATAAGAGCGATATTCACCTCCCGTCACACTATAAGATAAATAGCCTTCACGCTGTAAAACAGGTAAAGAAGCAAATGGCACGATTTGATGCTGTTCACTCCCATTAGATTCTTTTATCGTGACGTATAAATCCCCACTACTCCCAGTGGGATATAAATCATTAATCTCAAAAGGCCCTGCGGCGACTTCTGTCTGATAAATAATATATCCATTTTGCTTAATAGTAATTTGGGCATTACTGCGCGCAATACCTCTAATAACGGGAGCATAACCTCTTAGACTTTCAGGATACATATCATCATCTGTTGATAATTGAGCACCTCTAAATGGCACACTATCAAAAATAGCAGATGGAGAAACACCATCACCTAACATTAATTGGCTTTTTATCTTATTTATATTACGCGATAAATAAGTGTAAACAGTATTCCACTTTCCTGATTGATTATCTGAATTTGACCATGTGGTATAATTACGTAATCGCCACGGTCCAAAGTTCAGCCCAGGTCTTAAATTTATATAATGAGACGTTTCACTTGAGTTATTATCTTTACGATCGTAATTTTTCGACCCACTGTAACTATAATTAAGCAAAAATGCAGTGATACCATTATCTATCTTATTTAAATCTATATACCCTCGCGGATACTTAGATAAAGCAATTTGAGGAATACTCAAATATAATCTTTGAGAATCAAACTCTAATTCACTTTTAGCATCAGGTATCGCAGATAAATTCACACAGCTATCAGTCATTGTATATAGCTTTGGGTAATCCCTTGTTTTAACACCAAAATCATTAAGATCATCAATTGATAAACATGGAATAAGTTGATTGTTTTTATTTTTTTCAAATCTAATATTTTTAGTTAGGATCAAATTAGTATTTACATAGATATCAACGTAATAATTTCCCGCTAGTTGCTGGTTATTTTCGAAAGGAGATAAATCGATACTTTCTTTATCCGATGACTCAAGAAAATCAGGATCAAAATAGATATTATCTGATTTGTCGTTTTCCGCATATGATAAAACCGTATAGCCCAAATATAAAATTAGGCTAATACATATTTTGCTAATTTTCATATTAAAACCTAAATTTATAATTTATTATATTTTAACTTCTGATAAGTTTACGCTAGCACCATAATCATTAATAACTTCCCAGTTTATCGTGCCATGTTCATTACCATCATTTATATCAAATGATTTTGTTGAAAAAGGTTCAACATAAGAGACATCATTTACTGATTTCCCATTAAAATTAATCATCTGAAAATTAAAATAATAAGGTGTTGGATTATTCACACTGATTTTATTTCCAATTTTTGACCATATTAATTTTTTCTGCTCTTCCTCAAAATTCACCTTTTTTAAATTTTCAGGTCGGTAAATTAATTTCATTTGAGTCTTAAAAGCAATCTGCAATGAATTTTCTGTTTTTTCTGTAGCTGGTATTGTTTTTATATTTAGCCAAAATAGAGATTCTTTATCACTAGGCAAATTTCCTTCAGTTAAAAAAATCCTCAGCGTATTCGCCTTATCTGGATTTAATCTAAATAAAGGTGGAGTAATGGTAAATTTTGACTGTTTATTTTCATTAACATCATCTATCCAAGACTGGATTAAATAGGGAATTTTATCTGGATTTTCAACATTAATACTAACGTTTTTATTCCCTTCTGTATAAATAACTCTAGTTCCACCAATAATAACGCCAGCAGAAGATTGATTAATAAAAAAAAGAATAGAAATTAAAAAGACAATAATAAACTTCATATTATCACCACTGTATTTTTATAATAAGGTTCAAGTCCTTTTAAACCTTAATTTATATTTAATCTTATTTAGTTATAGTTAATAGTAAATGTTGCATTACCATTTGCTAAACCCGCAGTAACAGAATCTGTCTTAGCAATATAACGAGCTCTAAAATCTAAATTATTTTCAATATTTTCTTTTAATGGATAGGCTTTAGATGCTGTAAATAAAGGTACTACAACATTCGCATCATCCGTAATTTGAATACCTACTCCAGTTGCTACACCCGACTCTTTTTTCAGGGCAATAACACTGTCATCACCTACATATGAATCTGCGTCAAATTTAACAGATGCAGTGGTCACTGTTTTAGGGCAATTAATTAATTTAATTGTGAATTTTGTCGCTGCAGCAGTACTTCCTGTACTTGGTAATGCTTTTTTAGAGACGGTACCTAAATTAACTTTTAAAGCATCAGAGCCCGCTGCTAATTCACATGCGTTATCTATAATTTCCCCTGTAAAATCAATAGTACCATCCGCTGCTAATGCATTATTAGTGACAAAGATAGTCGTTGCAGCAATTAATGTTGCAAGTAAGTTTTTTCTCATTTTTTTCTCCGATTAATTTTTATTAATAAAACCAAATCAATTAAAAAATACTTAATTAACTCAGTATGTGAGTATTATCTAATTGTTTTTTATAATAAACAAGTTTTGGTTATAGCGGTATAATATTCATTTTTTTGATTTAAATTAGGATTTAAAACCAAGCAAACCCTTTATTAGTTAATTAATGAAGTTTATTTTTAATTATTTTAAATTTTCATATATTGATACAACATTGTTAAATCAAAATAAAAGTTAAATACTATTTTTTATTAATAAACACATCTTTTATTTCATTTTATAACGCATATGGTGTGAATGAAAAAAAATTATTATTTCCTCTTAATAATAAAAGCTACTTTTTATTCTATTTGATTAAAATAACTCCTTAGCGTATTATTTCTTGAACAAATTCCAACTTAACCTATCAGTTACAAATTGAATGAAAAAAGAATAAAAAACATTATTTATAAAATGTATGGTTTTATTGTCATAGACAAAAAAAGAGCAAGGTTTCCCTTGCTCTGATTTAATATCGGAGTGCTTTTTAGATAGTTACATAACTTCAATTACAACGATTAATTTGAAAACCACTTCTTATTAATCTTAATCAGCGACATTCTTATCTGGCATATAGGAACCAATATTATAAGCTTCTAATTTTGGTGCCTTATCAGAATTTAAGTCAAAATTTAATATTGTTATTGTTCCAGGTGTTGCAGGTAATAAAAACTCTGGAGATAGATTTAAAAAGACTTTGCAAGCTGCGCGGATCACACCACTATGCACAACAGCTAATAAATCACTATCTTCTTTACGTACCCATCCTTGTAATGCAGCACCAATACGATCGCAAAAATCAAACCAATTTTCGCCTTTAGGAGGCGTATATGTACCTGCTCGCCAATTTTTATATTTGTCTGCATGGTGTCTTATAAGTTCTGGTTTTCTTTGTCCTGTCCATTCCCCCATATTTAGCTCACGCAATAACGGTTCTTTAACTGCTTCTGGATGACCGACAATCTCTGCGGTTTGTACTGTTCTGCCTAAATCTGACGTAATAATCCGAGTTGGGGATAACAATTTAATGCTCTCTTTTATCGCCATTGCTTGATTAATACCTTTTGGTGATAAACATGAATTAGCATGTCCTTGTAAGCGCGATTCCATATTCCATAAGGTTTCACCGTGTCTTAATAAAATTAGTCTCATTATTATTCCTTAATTTAATGGTTTAAAGACCATATCCAAGAATTTGGAACCAAGTAAATATCGCAATAGAAATTACCGATGCCCCAACAAAACAAGTAATTAATCCATATTTCATTTGCTCTAACACACTAAAGTAGCCGCTTGAGAAATAGATAGTATTTACTTTCGAATGTGGTGGTAAGGTAATGGTATAAGTCAGTGTAAATGACGCTGCTAATGCCAATGTAACCGGGTCCATGTCCAATGTTTTAGCAAGTGCAATAATGGCTGGAATTAAGATGGTTGTTTTTACTGTTTTACTGGTAAAAATTAAATGGCTATACATGCAGATAAAGACAACCACAATATAAACCATTGTAGTGCTCATATTTTCTAGCCCAAGTCCATAAACCATTTTACCAATTAGCCATTGTGCGCCTTCTGTAGATTCTAAGGTGTTACCAGCCGCATAAGCACCTGCTGCAAATATCATTAGATCCCATTTGATATTGGCTTCATTCCACGTTAATAAGCCAATACGAGGCATCAGGCAAAGAATGGCGGCAATAACAGCGGTCATATAAACGCTAATCTTGAAGCCAAACATATCTTGGTGATAGCTTTCGGTTGCCCATAAGAACACTGCCATTAAAAAGATATACATGGCTTTTTTCTCATTCTTAGTAAGCGCACCAAGCTGAGAGCGTTCTTGTTTTAATTTTCCCAGTGAACCTTCGAAATCCACCTCTCCTTTGAAGGAAAATAATTTTAATCCAATAAAAAAGGAGATAGTCATACCAACAATTGCCAATGGGAAAGAGGCAATTAGCCAATCCATATAACCAATAGAACCACCTGCTTGTGAATTAATAAATCCAACCGCAATAATATTGGCAGCAGTTCCTGTCATAACACCGGATGTTGCTAAAGCGTCAGCCTGTACCCCTTGCAACATCATTAATTTCCCGTAATTGCTTTTTCCAGGGATCGCCTTATGTATCTCTAATAAGATCATACAAATCGGCACCATTAATGTCGCACGTGCTGTTGTTGAAGGTACAAAGAAAACTAAACAGAAGTTAATTAATATCAGGACAAATAATGCTTTTTTGGGTGTCTGACCAAAGTTTGTGATCATCCATAAAGCAAAGCGTCTGGCGATATTCGATTTGATCATCGCTGAAGTTAAAACAAAAGCTGAAACCATCAACCATATAACGTCATAACCTAGCGTCCCAAAAACAACTTTCTCTTTTGCTACAGTGCCTGTTATTGGTAATAACACAATGACTAGCATCGAGGTTAAATAAATAGGCAAAGAACCACAAACCCATAAAATTAACGCAGCGCAAAAAATAGCAATCGCTTTTTGCCCTTCAATACTTAATCCATCTGGCGTTGGCATAAAAAATAGAACTAGCAATACTAATAGAGCTAAAGGTATTCCTATTGTTTTTAACGTTATTTTATTACCGTTTTGTTTTGGTGATGATGGCGCTGGTTTAGCGATATCATCTCGCTTCGCAGTCTTTTCCATAACCGATTCCTCTTAATATGTAGGGTAGGAAAGTTCAGTATAGAAATATTGAGGTATAAAGATAATTGTATTAATATATTATTACTATAAAAATAATTTATGGTTTTGATATGAATTTAAGCCAATTAGATGCCTTTCTATTACTTGCTAACGGTTTTAATGTGACAGAAACCGCAGAGCGCCTATTTTGCACTCAGCCCAGTGTCAGTATAAAAATTCGAAAATTGGAAGAGGAGTTACAAACAACATTGTTCGAAAGGATCAACAATCGGCTTTATTTAACGCCTCAAGGTAAGGTATATCAACAATACGCAACCCAGATTATTAATTTAGTAAAATCCTCTTCTGAGCATATGCGACAATTTGATGATCCCTCTAAAGGTGAAATTAAGTTTGGCGCTAGCCATTTTGTTGGTGTTTACCTGTTACCACAAATTATGGCGCAATTTAGAGAACAGTATCCTGACGTAAAACTCAGCATGGATATTTCAAGTTCGACACAACTTATCCATAAACTTGATACCCAAGAATTAGAGTTTTTAATCATGTCAGATCATATCTATTTAGATCCGACTGAATATCATCTTGATACCTTCCTTATCGATCCCCTCGTGCTTATTTGTTCTCCAACACATTGGTTAGCCAAAAAGAAACATTGCAGATTTTCTGATATTGAATCTGAAGTTTTTCTGATCAAGCCAGAGCACTCTGCCACTCGTGATTTTTTATTAGACAGGATCAAAGAAAATAATAAAGAGATCAAAAATATAATGGAAATAAATAGCTTAGAGGGGATCAAGCAAGGTGTTATTCATGGATTAGGAATTTCTGTTTTATCTCGCTTATCTATTTTACAAGAATTAAAATCAGGCCTTTTATGTGAGATTTCTTTTGATGATATTCAATTTAGCCGAGGCATTCGTTACTTTCATCATAAAGAAAAGTATATCTCTCCTGCTACTAAGAATTTTTTATCCGTTTTACAATCTCAAGCTCAGATTTTAACTAAAGATATCAATAAATAAATTGATTATCCAATCTCTTATTTACCTTGTTGTAGGGATATTCGCGTATCAATATCTCTGTTAAATCGTTATGATACATCCTCAATTTTCTACCTTTTCTCTAATACCGTTTAAAAGGATTTTATGCGTAAAACACTCTCATCCTATCACCCTATTCTTTATACTTTGAGAGTGGCGCAACGTCGTTTATTTCGTTCGCTAAGCTGGCGATTTTCAGGCCGGAAATACAGTAGAGACATTCAACCAAAACAACGACTTTTATACCGTTATCTGAAACATACATCTAAATTAATTAGTCGCCGTGGCGAAAGTGATATTCAATTACAATACAATAAAATAACAAATCTTAAATTAGTTGAAACAGCACTTGATGGCGTCATTATCCATCCTGGTGAGTATTTCTCTTTTTGCTATCTAGTTGGAAAACCTAGTTATAAACGAGGTTTTATTGACGGCATGCAACTTTCTTACGGTGAGGCTAGAAAAGGTGTCGGCGGCGGAATTTGTCAGGCAAGTAATTTAATTCATTGGCTAGCACTACATTCTGAATTAAAGGTGATTGAAAAAGCTAATCATAGTTTTGATCCTTTTCCTGATGAGGGAAGAGTTCTTCCTTTTGGATCTGGCGCTGCTATTTTCTATAATTATGTGGATTTAGTTTTATATAATCCAACACCTTATGATTATCAAATTAAATTACATGTAGCAGAGCATCAATTAGAAGGAGAATTGCTCTGTAGCGAAACGAGGGAGTATCGCTATCATATCTACGAAAAATCCTCTTCGTTTATCAAAAAAGGAGAGCATGTGTATCGCTGCAATGAAATTTGGCGAGATATTTATACTAAAAATAATGTAGGTGCTTTCCCTAAATTACTGAAATCTGAATTACTTTATAAAAATAGTGTTGTCGTAAAATATGATATTTCAGATGAACAATTGGATTAATCACAGTAATTATTTTTAATATTCTAAATTAAACTTCCTATTATCAATAAAAGATTACATTATTCTTAAAATTAAGACTTTATTAAAATATAGCCTACTTTTTATTTGGAAGTCATTGAATTATCAAATAGAAACTATATCTATTTATTAGAGTCAAAGAATGGTAATTATGCTTCTATTTAATAGGTAATATAATGATGATAAAACTTGATTATCCACAAGAATTAGAAGTTGGTGATATCGTATTTACATGTATTGGTACCTCTTTATTTCGTCAAATTTCCTCCGCTTCTTTATGCTGGAGTAATCATGTTGGCATTATTGTTGGCCATAATGGTGAAGATTATTTAGTGGCAGAAAGCCGTGTTCCACTATCAACAACAACGACATTAACTCGCTTTATTAATCGTTCATCAGGTAAACGCTATGCAATACGCCGTTTATCAACACAATTATCAGATGAACAAAAAAATGCACTTATCGCACAAGTCCCTGAAAGATTAAATAAGCTTTACCACACAGGATTTAAATACGATTCTTCCCGGCAATTTTGCTCTAAATTTGTTTTCGATATTTATAAATCAGCACTTTCTATTCGTGTAGGTGAAATCGAAACCTTCCAAGAGTTATTAAGTAAAAATCCCAATGCTAAATTACAATTCTGGAAATTATGGTTTATTGGGCAAATTCCTTGGGAAAGAACGACCGTCACTCCAGCGAGTTTATGGCAACATCCTCATTTATCTTTAATTTATCGTAGCCATGAAAGTATTAATTAACACATCACATTAATATGCTACGAAATAAAAAGAATAACATAGCCTTCCATTCTTTTTTTTATAAAAATCAGGACAAAAAACTCTCCCTTTCTTTGTAATAGGGAGAGTTTTGGTGTAAAACTAAAAAACAATATTTTGTAAATATGACTTAATTATTATTTATCTATTATTCGTCATTTAGGGATCACCATGAAATACCAAGATGTTACGAAATCACCCTGTGAGAATGCTTATTTTTTAGTTTTTAACCTCACCCACTCACCTGAAAACCGCGAAATTCTGATCGATTTTTGTAATAATTTTTCTGGCCTAATACGTAGTATGAGGACACGCTTTCCTGAATTGGAAACAAGCTGTGTAATGGGATTCGGTGCAAATGCATGGACAACATTATTCCCCAATCAAGCAAAACCCAAAGAACTAAATACCTTTAAAGAAATCAAAGGTGATACTTATACTGCGGTTTCTACTTCTGGCGATCTCTTTTTCCATATTCGTGCTCTCAAAGTTTCAGTTTGTTACGAATTAGCTTCTATCATCAGCCAAAAGCTAAAGAATATTGTTACACCTGTCGATGAAGTACATGGATTTAGATATTTTGATGGGCGTTCTATTATTGGTTTTGTTGATGGAACTGAAAATCCTGAATATGAAGATGAGCGTGCTTCTTATGCCGTTATTGGTGATGAAGATCCTGAATTTACAGGAGGTAGTTACGCCTTTGTACAAAAATATATTCATGATATGGAAGCATGGGAAAAACAGCCTCTTATCGAACAAGAAAAAGTCATTGGTAGACATAAATTCAACGATGTTGAATTAACCGATGAAGAGAAAGAGCTCGGTTCTCATAATGTTGTCACTAATATTCAAGATGAAAACGGTGATGATTTGAAAATTGTTAGAGCCAATATGCCTTTTTCCAATCCATCAAAGAATGAATATGGTACTTATTTTATTGGTTATGCACGTTATTTTTCAACAACCTATCGCATGTTAGAAAATATGTTTGCAGGCACACCAGAAGGTCATACTGATAAATTACTTAAATTCAGTACCCCTGTAACAGGCACATTATTCTTTGTTCCATCACCCAAGTTTATGGATGATCTAGCGTAATTTTCATTGTAAGTAGATATATAGGGCGGTATTTATATATCTACTTTTTATTCTCAGATAGCAGTTCTATTTCTTGGTTTATCTTGTTCAATAACAATTCAAAATTAGAGTAAACCTGCCCATAATCATCGATATATTTCCATCCATACCAATAATTTACTCCTATTTTATAAGAGGTATCAAATACGTTATTTAATAGTTTAGCAATTTCTTCATTAAGTCCTGGTTCTTTATAAGAATGAACTTTCACACCAATATAAATATTCGAACTATCTTTTTCGATAGCAACAGAAAATTTATTTTTATTATAATCGATTAAAACGCCAACATACTTTTCATTTATCTCACAGTTGTCATCTGAAAATTCTAACTGAGGATAATCATTTTTTATTTTATTTCCCCATAAAGTAAAAACTCTTTCTATTTCTCTAATTAAGAGAGTATTTAACTTTTTTCTTAATGATTCTGTATCATTAATGATATTTTTTATCTCATCAATTCCGTCATCAATGTAATTATCAGATACATTTATTGCATTAAGAATATAGTCATTTATTTCATCATTCATTTTATTTTTTTCTTTTTCATATTTATTTAGAAATTTAATTTCCAAGCTATCTTTATATTGATAAACAAAAGAATCAAAAACTTTATTATTTTTATCATTTTTATTTATCTGAGGGTAAACATCTTTTTCTAACCACATTAATATTTCACATTCAAATGAAGAAAGTTTAAAATAAACCTTATTACTCTCTTTATACTTACCAAGACTCTCAGGCAGGTAACCTTCTTTTTTATATCCCGTTAAATATAAAACAAAAATATTCTCTTCTTGATACCCATCAGAGATAAATTTTTCAATATATCTTTCTAATTGTCGTTCTTGATCTGGCGCATTACAAACTTTACTTTCTATTATGATTGCATAAAATCCATCTTCAATACTAATATCAACTCGATTCTTTTCTGTTTTAATTTTTAGTTCTTTATAATTAAAGATAATTTCTTTCTTTAAAACCCGTTTTAAAAAAGAAGGGATAAATTTATACTCATTACCTTTTTTATTATTTAATATTTTCTTTAAAATAATACTATGCTTATTTTCATTAATATTAAGAACATCGACTAAATTAGTAGAGCATAAAAGATTATCTTCTAATTCATCATGTTTTAAAACCGTATTTCTTGCTAAATTTATGATGGTTAAGTATTTGTTTTTTACTGATCCATCACAAAAATCTCCCTGTTTATCAAAACCAGTCATATACCCTCTTAAGAAAAAAACCATCATAACGATGGTTTTTTATCTGAATCAATTATAAACCAAATACATTGACATAAAATTCTTTGCCATCATCCGTGCTTTCGATGGTATAAGTAATTGGAATAGAGTTCTTACCGCCTTTACCTTCAAAAGAAAGTTCAGCAGCACACGAATAAGTATCTCTTTTTTCGTCATGTTCACGTGTACGTACACTTTCCACTTTGATCTTAATTTGATCGATCACGGCTGCCATTTTTTGGTCACGTAATTCGTCTTTTGTAATATCAACCACTAAGTTCTTTGCTTCAGTACTATCACAATTAGGTGTTCCATCACCACATCCAACCAAAGGTAATGTTAATGCGCCTAATAATGCTAATTTTAGAATTCGAGTTTTCATGCTGATTATTTCTTCCTTGCTGACAAGATAAAATATTTTTCAATATTTTACCTAATAATTATCTTGCAACAATATCGAGTTATAATAGTTAGAATAAGATCACGATAGAAATTAATATTAAAATTTTAAGACAATCATTAAGTAAAACCGGTGGTTTTTAACACTAATATTAATCTACTTCTGCCACTTGTGTTTTCATTACACCAATAATATCAACTCGAATATTACGAGTGTCTGCCCGTCCTTTATCATCCACGGCACGAATGCGGTAACGGCCACTTTCTTTTGGCTGCCACTCTATTGAACGCTGATTGGTACTGTTTCCCAAATAAGCATCGTCAACAAACCAGTAAATTATATTACTGTCATTATCTGCTGTTGCATTAAATACAATGGATGTATTCGGCGTTGATGTTCGTTTAAAGGTGTACGTTGTATTTCGTAATGGCGATAATATACGAGGAGGTGCTCCTGTCACTGCCATATCCCCATTTTTACAATGAGCAGTAGAAGGAGGGGTTCGCTTCGGTAGCCCTGCTTGAGCAAATACTTTAGCTAAATCAGAAGGCCAATATTCAAAAATTTCGATATTTACCTGATCTTCATTATACGGGGGACAGACAACTTCTCCCGTCGTTTTATCAATTGCTAGAGGCCGATAAATAGTATCCACTTTAATCGGTGATTTTCCTGGAATAAACCATGTTTTACCCTTACGTTGACACCATGGCGTAGGTAAATTACCACTCGCCAGACAAATATCGACTTGTTTAATATTTTCAGGCAGTTTAAATCGAGGCTCTTTTAATTTCGGATAGTCTGCAACTATATTATCTATAATATTAAAAAATAGAGGTGCAGCAGCTTCGGCACCAATTAATGCGCTGTTTCCTTTACCATCAAAGTTACCGATCCAAACCACTAAAACATAGGGGCCGAAGATCCCACTACTCCATGCATCACGAAATCCCCAAGAGGTGCCTGTTTTCCAATAAATGGGTAAAGCCATAGATTTTTGCGCCAAAGTATCATCAGGTCTTCGATGTTGCCCTAACATATCTAGCGTGATAAAACTTGCTTCTTCACTTAGCAATCGAATAGGTTTAGCAATAGTATCCGTACTTTGCATTCTTAATGGTTTAAGCTCTCCTTGATTAGCTAATATTCCATAAAGCTTTGCTAACTCTTGCACCGTAATTTCACCGCCTCCAAGCACCAGCGATAAACCATAATGTTTTTCACTGGCCATATTACTAACACCTGACATTTGTAAAAACTGATAGAGCGTAGGCTGTTTCAATTGCGAAGCTATAGCCACTGCTGGGATATTTCGGCTGTAATTGAGAGCTTGAGTGGCAGAAACAGGCCCTAAAAAGCGTAAGTCAAAGTTCTCTGGCGCATAACTGCCAAAGGTTGAAGGCACATCTTTTAAAATTGTTCGAGGGTGTAAAATGCCTTGCTCTAATCCTAATGCATAGATAAAAGGCTTTAATGTTGAACCCGGTGAACGCTTTGCAGTGGTTCCATTAACTTGCCCATGAATATCCATATTATAATAGTCTGCCGAACCAACTAGCGCTTTAACCCCCATATCTCGTGTATCAACGAGGATCACTGAAGCATTTTTAATACCAAGATGTTTATTTCGCTCAATAAAGGCATCAACCTGCTTTTCAACTAATCTCTGTAATGGAAGATCAAGCGTTGTCACTATAGTTGTGGATTTTCTTGGATTAAATTTTTCTTGTTTTTCTATTTGTTCCACGAAATGAGGAGCAATATAAGGCATTTTTTCTGGTTGACGTAACCGAAGTGGTAATTGAAAGAGTGCTGATAAATTGGCATCTTTAGGATGCTCTTTTAACCAATAATCATAAAGCTGGTTCCGTGTTTTCATTAAAGAAAGACTAATACCATCGGTATTTGGCTCTATCCGATAACTAGGTGATTGAGGTAATACGGCAAGTGTTAACGCTTCAGGTAACGTTAATTCTTTAGGACTTTTATTAAAGTAAATCAGGCTTGCTGCCCCAACACTCTCTATATTTCGCCCATAAGGTGCATAGTTAAAATACGCTTCTAAAATATCATGTTTTGAATAACTAAGTTCTAATTGAATAGCGCGTAATACTTGAACAAGTTTTCCCCCTACATTTCGCGTATTTAATTGCCAATGTATACGCGCTAATTGCATTGTAATTGTAGAGCCACCTTGTAATCGTTCACCATAAATATAACTGACGAAAAAACCACGAATTAAACTGTAAGGGTTAAAACCTATATGATAATAAAACCAGCGATCTTCATATCGCATAGCGCTCTCAACCATTAAAGGCGAAATGTCGTCTAAATCAGTCCATAATCGATAACGCTCATCATTAGCAAGTGTTAAGCGAAGTAGGTTGCCATTGCTATCATAATAAGCTGTTGAAGATAAGAAACCCTCTGAAAGAGCTGGATGAGGAAATAATCGAAATACTACACAAAAGAGGGCAACTAAAAAGCCACCCATCAAAATATTTTGTAAAACACGCTGACTTCTGAGACTTCTGACCATCTTAGAATAACCACAAATCAGCGTTTGAAACCCAACTTAATTTCATTTCACACTGCCATTATTTAGCGTCGGTTTATTAACAGTCATAACTCCTTTACCAACAGCTAATGCTTGTATTTCTCTATCATACATCGCTTCTGCAAAAGCTGGCGGTATTGTAAATACCCCAGAATTAGTCGCTTTAATTTGATAAACAAATTCTTGTACCTGTTGGTTAGCCCTACCATAAATAATGACTCTGTCTTCTCGAATATCACTGTATTCTGGTGACCAGCGTGTTCCTTTTGATCCCGTTGGTGACAACCATTCCACTTCAGGGTTATCAACATCATCCAATGATTGTTGTACGACCTCAAATCCTCCCGGAAGTAAGTCCACCAGCACAACATTATCAACACCCTGCTTTGCATTGGCTCTGACTTTTATATGTACATAAAGCTTTTCACCTAACGTTGCACTATTTACAGACTCACCTTTTTCATTCACGTAATCACGAGAAATTTCTAATCCTCGTGAAAGCGCTTCTTTAGGTTGCTCACTATCAAAACCAGACTGTGTAACAACATACCAAGCAGGATTATTTGTTGAGTTATTAAATAAAACTTCATTAATACCTGCACCAAACTGGCCAATCGCAGTTGCATTTGTCATTGATGAGATCACTATTGGCGGATTTTCACCTTTTTTAACACTCACAGTTAATGGTTGTGCTGACGCTGTGGTGCTTTGGATCTGTTTAGTATAATGCTCTAATGCCAAAATACTCATCGCTGATGATTGTGTGGTATAGCGCTCCTCTTTAAAGCGCAATACCATATTCTCTAAGAGCTGCGGTGGAATATCAGCAGCTTTTTCAGGAAAATGTTTCACAATCAAATACAATCTTGTACTGTCTAGAACCAGCGGATCTAAATAGTTTTGCGACCACCATGCTTTACTATAAGCCTTGCTTAGCTCTTGCCATGTGGGCTTTAACAACTCGTCAGCTTGCTTATCCATTTTCAGCATTTTGTAAGAAGCAGCTAAATATAAAGCACCTAAATCACTCTGCCATGTTTTTGGATAGTTCTTTTGCATACGCGTTTGAATAGCGGCTATTTCACTGGTAGTAACTTTGCCTTGACGTGTTAGCAAATAGACTGCAAAAGCACGCATTCTAAGTTCATCTTGATTATTTAACCCTACATTGACGGCAAGCTTAGTTAAATATTCATTAGATGATCGCAATAATGTATCAGATACAGGGTAATTTGCTTCTTGTGCCTCTAGTAAAAATTGAACCACATATAAGGTGACAAAAGGGTCTGTCGATGGTGTAGAGCGCCATGTTCCTATCGCCCCTTGCCCATTTTGACGAGTGAGTAATGTCGCCATTGTTTGTTCAAGCTGAGAACGAATTTTATCTTGTGAATAGATCGCCTTCATTTCAGGGTTACGTTGATGGAATAACAACGGTATTGCCTGACTGGTTATTTGCTCTGAACAATTATAAGGATAATTAGCTAGATATTGAGCTAATGCACTACTGAGCACCAAAGGAGAGTAAGATACACGCGCATCTCTTTGCGCATACTCATCATACATTTGACGAATATACGTGACACTCTGCTCTTTTCCATCCATACGACCTAAGCTTGACTGAATTCGATAAGCTGAAGCAGGGCGAATAGAAAGATTCATCGTTCTTTGAGTCACTTTGCCTTCATTATTCACTGAGAACGTGATAGCGCCATTACCCAATTGCGATTTTGCTTTTACTCTAAAGGAAACTACCGTTTCTTTTTTCTCACCTAATTCTAGTTGATAACTCTTTTGTCCTATTACCTCTAATTGAGGTTCTGGTGTTATCGTGACATCCAGTTTTGTTTTAACACCATTAAGATCAGTGAGATTATTTGCAATACCTAAAGTCACATCAAATTCATCATTTGGTGCGACAGTCGTCGGTATATGTGGGCTTAATACAAAATCATCACGCACTGTAGTATAACGTTGTGCATTCCCTATACGATTTTGAGTAACAGATATCGCCATTATGCGGATCTTGCCATTAAAATATTCAGGCACTTTATAATTAAAGACAGATCCACCCTCTACTTCCGTAATACCAGACCAATAGGCCACCGGTTCTTCTTTTTTACGTTTGAATGGGTTTAAATAGAGATCAACTCCTTCTCCCGCATCTCCACCTGGTGCCGATGTCAGTGACATCATTTTGCTAAACTCAGGCAAGATAAGATCGAGTATTTGTGTACTTTCAACTTCTAATGATCGTTTACGGAAGAAGTAATCCAACGGATCTTTTAATTTATATCGTGCAACTTGTAAAATGCCTTCGTCAACAGCAAATACAACAACTTTTTGTGGAGTTTCTGTTTTTACGGTGATCGGCAAAGTCTCGCCTGGCTTAATAACCTCTGGTGATTGCAATTCAATATTAGCTTGGAAATTTTCACGACTCACTTTAAACGGTATAACACCATAGCTAAGTGGACTCATAAATATTTCATCAGAGTTAATATCTCGAACAAATTGGACATTGATATAACCATTACCTTGTAACTCATCAGGAACACGGATCTTTTGTACTGAACTTGTTGTTGATGATGTAAACCACTGCCAATGATAAACCTTATCTTTTTCTATAGTGATAATGCCACTGCCGATATAAGGCGCATTAATGGCAATTTCTATCTCTTCACCAGCTTTGTATGTGTCTTTGTTTAAAGTGAGTTGTAGCTCTGCTTCCCGATCAAGAGATCGCGTAATATTCGCGTTTCCTGCGACCGTATAATTGATACGGTTGAGCACATTACCTGCTTTATTTTTGACTAATAATACAAAATTACCCGGTGTTTGCGTCTCTAATAAAAAGTGGCTACCATTTTCATCAATAGAAAATGGTACTTCATTAATAAAAACTTCTTTTAATTTAGATTGATATTTATAAACACCCGAATTTTGGCGAGTTAAAACAGAAAGGTATTTTTGCTCATAACGTTCTAGTGTGAGCGCCTCTTGGGTGACTTGTTTTAATGTTGGATCAATGGCGATGAAATTGAGATTACGTTGTGCATTTTGATTGATATAGTCAAGTGTTCCGTCTGCTTTTACACCAACGAGATAATCGTGAGGAGATACCATTACACGGGCTGCGGCAGTAACTGAGCGACCACTTCCTGCATCAAAAGCCTCAGAGATAAGTTGTAATTGATAAGTTGCATCATCATAGGACTCTAGCCCTAAATCAATATCAGCTATCCCTTCATCATTTGTTGTCGTCTCTTCTAACTCTGTTTCAAAGCTATCATGATTACGGCGGTTTTCATAAAAACGATAATCAGAATAACGTGAGAAATTAGGATAAATTGGTCGTAACGTTAATTTAGATACAACACGTCTATCTTGTGCTGGTGTACCAAATAAATTTTGTACGTCAATTGATGCTTTTAATTCAGAAGGTTTAACCCACCCTTGTTGCCTATTAGGTTTCAAATTAAGTGCAACTTTAAGTAAATCAGGTTCAAATTCTTTAACGACAATGCTCGTACTGCCTAATAAACTGGCATCTTCATTATTCTTACCCACCAAGTAAAGATAAATATTCCAATCTCCAGTAGGCGAATTTTCTGAAGTAGTATAACTCAATTCATTAAAACCAAACTCGTTTAATGTCATGGACTTATTTAACATTAATGTATTACGAGGATCACGAATTTCAACACGTAGAGGTACACCATCAATAGCCGTTTTCCAGTCAAATGTCCGTGTAATTAGCCCAATATTGAAAGTTTCACCAGGTCTATAAACACCTCTATCAGAAAAGAGAAAACTATCAAGAGTCCGAGGATCATTGGGCGTTTCATCACCATAAACATCAAAGCGAGAAAGATTTAGTTGTCTATCGTAATAAGCATTTGTCGGTAAAAATGAAATATCCCCTTCTTTTTCCACTAAAAAAAGAACCGCAGTTTGTTCATTTCTAAAGTCTTTAAGCGTTGGAAAAGCAACATGCCCATCAGCATTAGTTATTTTGCTAAGTAACGTTGTTCCGTTTTTAGCAATGACAGAAACTTTCGCGTTACTAACTGGTTCACCACTATAAATAGATTGTACAAAAACATCTCTTGAACCATTAATCGAGGATTTCGCGATAATGCCTAAATCAGTGACAACAACAAAGCGAGCATCAGAAACCTCTTCATCATCGTCATCGTCATCTTCATAATATTCTTCATCTTCATCATCTGTTCTTGATGCTTTGTTCGGCTCCCAAGAAGTCAGTTTTAATAAAAATATGCCACGTTTAGCATTAGGATCAGCAGATAAATAGCGACTTAAATCGATACCCTTATATTGGGTTTCACCTTTATTTTCATTGTTCAGCGCTGTTTGATAAGTAAAATGCTCTGTAAAATATTCATCATTCAGACGATTAAAATTCGTTGAAGTAAAATATTTATCTTTAAAAGAAACGATATGTTGTAACTGATTTGGAATAACTCGCTTAATATCTAATTGTAACCCCGGAAGATTACGAGCAGAAACGGTGATCCGTTTATCTCCTGTCATAGAAAGTAAAGCGCCTTCAGATACAAAACTCAGCATTTGTGGATAATCAGGGACACGGACGATTTGATAACGATCTTCTTTTAATTGGTATCCGCCAACAGAAGTTATTCCACTTGAGATTTTAACCAATAAGGAGCGATAAGCAGGTGCATTATATTTAAAAGCAAAGGTAGCCTGATTTTCTTGCTCATTATCACTTATCTCAAGTGTTAATTTTTCTGACTGTTCAAGAATAGTGTTACTAACATCATTCAAATTCCAATCGTAATAATCATCTTCACCTTGGTTAAGGTCAGCATTTTGTATTTCTGAATTATGTTGAGGTAGTAGCCATGCACTAACTTCATTTTTTATCTCTTTCTCATTCAATGCATCATTTAAAGAAACAATAAGCACACGTGCATCTTTACCATTTTCAGACTCAACAAGCTCACTTTCTATATTGGAAACACTAAGGCTATATAAGCTTGGAACATCCACGCTATAGGTTTTTTCTTTTGATGTTGAATTTGCTGTCACTGCACTCGCAACACCAGGTGCAATTTTAAGGAACACTTTGCTACTAATATCTTTTAGTGCTAACTGTTCAGAATGAACCCATGCCGTTAATTTCTTATTATCATAATTAATAATGTATTTTAGTTTCTCATTATCGCCATATTTCATTGAAAGCCGTTTTTCAAAGCTCTGAATATCGACAGGGGCATTAAATGCAATTTTAATAATGGCGTGCTTTTGAGCAGGATTCTGAGGATCTTGATAAAACTCACTATTGCCTAAACGATAATCAAAAATGGACGTTTTAAATTCATATTTTTTTAATTTAAGTGAAAACTGAGGTGCTAACAACTGAGATTCATCGAGTTCTATTCGATATTCGCTTCCCATTGCAAATGGTTTTTTCGCTGTAAAAACAAGGGTTGAACCATTTTGCCAATGCCAATTACCCTCAATCGCAGGTGTTAATGTCACACCTTCAGTGACTTCTTTATCAATAAGTGTAATCGGTGCGGCAGAACGTGAAAAAGATAACGTTATTTTCTGTGATTGAGGATTGTCACTGGCATAATTGATTGGCGTAGGGGCAGTCAATTTTATATCAACTTTTTGCACAACAATGGGAGCAACATCAATAGGAACAGGGCGATTAAGATAACTGTGATAACCGTAGTAACTACCGAATGATGCGACTAGAAGAAAAATAATAGAACCTAATACCGTTTTCGGGTGATCCACCATACCCTTTTCAATATTTCTCAAATGCCGAGCAACAAAACTAATCCATATAGGTGTACTCCATTGTATTTGTCCTATAAACGGGCTAAGTATTTTTTCAAGAAGACGAATACAAAAAACAATAGCCCAACCCAATAAACGGATCAGTTTAAACGGAAGGCTAAGTAAAAAGCGCAATACATCCATATAGATAGTCCTAGATTGCTCTGATAAAGATACATATTTTTATCAGTAAAATTAAGTCAAAAATTGAAATAATTAGGGTTTCTGTAAGTGAATAAGCATTAATAAATAAGTATATAAAGACAGATTACATTCTTAATATTTTTTTCCTAGCATTCAACTCTATTTCAAGACTCTTCTGAACTTTAGTTTGAATCATCTTTTTCTAATAATCATTTTATGTTTAATAAAATACAGAATAAAAGGCAATTTTTGCGAGAAGAATCGCACTATTAAAGTGCGATTTACATTTTCACGACGTAAATATTACTTCGCTATTAAAGAGTTATAATTTTCTATCAAATATTTATATTCATTTGAAATCGTATTTATGCTACTTGATATATCTTTATTCTCATTGAGTTTTTTCTCTAACACTTTTAACTCAATAACAAGTTGTTGGTATAATTCTAAATATTTTTTAACTGAATAATCAGAACCTTTCATATTTTCTTTATTCAGCAATGCTTCGTCACCAAATACTTTTTCTAATTCAATTGATTGAGCTTCAATTTTGGTAATTGCAGCAGAGAGTGCAGCCACATCTATTTTATCTGGGTTCATTGAATCAAGTGTGTTGGTTACTGTATCCAGCGATTGCATAATTTGATAGCGAACAACCAGACCTTCTTTTTTTACTAATTCAAGCTCTTCAATATGCATTGCTTGATAATAGTTTTCATATGCATCAGCAGCTTTTTCTTTCTCATCGATTAGTTTGGCATAAGCATTTTTCACTTCTTCATACAAATTACTGGCTTGAGCAAAATCATCTAAACGATAAGTCTCTTTTACAACCAGATAATCACCCAGCTTTAGCAGTTTTTCATATAAATCAACATAACTTTCACCATAAGCATTACCTACAGCATCTAATTCTGGAAGTGTGGGAGGAAGCGTTTTCATAAATTCAAAAGATTCTTTAGCACGCTCTGCTCCTGAAGCACTCAAATGCATAGAGAAAGCGCTTCTAACAGGCATTATCGCACTACTCGCTTTCATTTTTTTTATTTGGTCTGTTTCAGTTTCGAATATTTTGAAAGGTGTTAAATCAATGCTTTCACCATTATCAGAACTTAAACTTGTTAAAACTGTTTTCGTATTATCTAAAAGATTAACGTTAATTGTGCCTGAAATTCTGCCCGTTTTTTTCTGTATAATGGTGCCAAAATCTTCGTTAAACGTCGCTAACCACAAATTACCTTTTTCAATTTTTTGACTAAACTGAACTTCATCAGATTGAGTATTTTTTGAATCAGGTTGAGATTGTGTTGTTTGCTCTGTTTTATTTTTATCTTGCGAGGCTGTTCCTGTATTCGAATTTTCATTTGAATTATCACAACCTACTGCTGATATTAATAAAAGGCTTATTATTGATGCTAATATGCTCTTTCTCATAATCCCTCATTATATTATTAAGTAATTAACTCGCTATAGACTATAATGAGTTTAATAATCAATGACTATTATTTATTAAATTAATTTCAAGCAACATAACAATACTCTTAATAAGAGTATTAACCTTTGATTAACGACGTATATTCACTTAAACATAATATTATATATTTATAAGTGTTTTTTTAAAATTTTATAGATATCTATATTAACTATTTTCAATTCCTTCTTTTAACGCCTGAGCAATAAGCTTTAATATAAAATCCATAAAGTAGGTACTATCACTCTGTTTATCAACCTCACCTAATACTCGATAATAATCATCTTGATGTTGCTGGATAAGTGTTTCAACTGGCAACCAAACTAACCCTGTACGTCATTTACTTAAAATAACAGATTGCCATAATCACCCCATTCGCCCAATTCAAAGTGTAGCTAGGCGACCAGTAAATGAGTCGCTAGGTGTGAGTTCGGTCGGTGAATGAAGACCTTGTTTATCGGGAAGGTTAATCTGATTAACCCAACATAAGCATAAATGATGACGTTGACCAAAAAACAGTTTATCAATACACTGTCGCTGCCACTTATATTACCCATCCCCCACCTGATGTTCACGCTGCTGATAAAGGATTACGAACAATTCTAAGCACCAATAAATGGGGGCTGGCTAAGCTGCTTGACCGTGAATTACTTCCGATCCTCTTCAAGTACAATAGATTTTATTAGCAGAAACGGATTCGATGAATAATGCCGCTGTGAGTACTGCGACATTATGAGGCTGCTAGTTCTGCCAGTCATTTAAAACAGGAGGGAGGAAAGGAGACTCATGGGATGTATACTCAAACAAGCTGCTCCTTGCGTCATTTCAAGCCTGAATGATTTCCTCCGAACCATGCATCTTCCTTAATGTGTTTATGATGTGATCATATACCCTTATTCATTCAAACCGCAGGTTCGTTGGCTGCGCTCAGCCTGCAGCTTGAATTACATTAGGTATATATACCGGATTAAAATATCAATTAAGTAAGGTAAGTATTGTATTTTGAATAAATAACTTTTTAAGATTTTTAGTATTGGAAGACATATTGAGAATAACGCAACATGCAGAAATTTAAAGGGAAATGCGAAGGTTTATCGGTGCCGGTTAAATAACCGGCACCAGGGAAATTAACGCCAGCGTTCTGTCGCCCAAGCGACCTGCTGTTTTGCGTCGTGGAAAGTCCAGGCCACGAAGCGACTGATTTTTTGCCCCTGCGCCATTTCAATGGTACGGACTTCGGCCGCACCCACCAGCTTCAACGCGTGATAAATCGAAGGCAAGGTAGTGTTTTTAGAAATCAACGAGGTGAACCACAGGCAGTTTTGCGCCAAGCTAACGCTCTCCTCTACCATTTTACGCACAAAGGCTTCTTCACCGCCTTCACACCATAGCTCTTTATTTTTGCCACCAAAGTTCTGTACCGGCTTGTCGGCTACCTCGCCTTTACCCAGCTTGTGCAGTTTGCGGCGGGTGCTGGCTTGCGCTTCCTGTTCAGAGCTGTGAAACGGTGGATTACACAGTGTGGCATCAAATTTCTCCGCCACGCCGATGATGCCGTTCAAAATAAATTCGGGTTGTTTTTGTAAACGTAGGCGCACTCTGTTTCTCAGTGTCGGATTCATCTCCACGATCATTTTGGCCGTATTGAGCGATACCGGATCAATCTCCGAACCGGTAAAACGCCAGCCGTATTCACACAGGCCAATAATCGGATAAATACAGTTGGCGCCAACACCCACATCAAGGATCGCCACGCCTTTACCGCGAGGGAACTCACCACCGTTGCTGGTCGCCAGCAGGTCGGCCAGATGGTGTAAATAGTCGGCACGCCCGGGGATCGGCGGGCACAGATAATTGGCGGGAATATCCCAGTGTTCAATGCCATAAAAATGTTGCAGCAACGCACGGTTGAGCATTTTAACCGCCGCAGGATCGGCAAAATCTACCGAGATGTCGCCCCAGGCATTCGGCTTGACGAACGGCTCCAGTGCAGGGCAACTGGCGATCAGCGCCGGAAAATCATAGCGTGAGCGATGACGGTTACGCGGGTGCAAGCCGCTTTTCTGCTGTAGGAAGGTTTTCTTTTTTTCCACCGTGAAGGGCTCTCTTAAAGGTATTTCTGACGCGTACGATACCATATACCCTATAGCTTTCAAATTGCAGCTAACAGCTCAGGATGAAACCGTATTAAGCCTGCATTCAGAGTTTATGCCGGAATGCCCTGCTCTTTATACCCAACGTCATTCAAGATGCAGGAAGGCAGCAAGGGAAGATAGACAGGGAACGACCCGGCTGGCTAGGTACGGCCAACGAACCTGCAGTTTGAATGAATAAGGATATATACCATCCGTTTTAAGCAATAAACTGCTTAGATGTAAGATTCAATAAGCTGATTTGACCAAATTGAATACATTAACGCCAAACATGGAACAACTAACACAAAATGTAAATCGTCCAACTAATAATATCTGCACATAATTGGATTATATTCCATTATTAAAGTGTCCTGTTTGATTAAAGCAGATCATTGTTCTTGTTTTTTATATTGCTTTTTTTCTTTTATCTCAGTCACGGGGCATCAGCCTAATTGGGCGTAACTGGGTTACTATAACGGTAGAAAAATGTCTTAATGCCTGTTGCGCCACAAAATACACGTAACCTGTATTCTCACTCGTATCAGCCCTAACTTTACTATTCGGTTTCATGGTCTCATTTTGCTGGCTACTTTTGGCTCATAGGTGCTACCTTGTTTAGTGCTGACTATAAGATAATTAAAACAACAGACTGAAACCTTGTGATATGATCACACAATGCTTGTGAAATAAAACGACATTCAGTGTAACAATTGATTTTCACAAATAAACCAAAATTCAATACGTTAAGACAGACAACAACATGACTGACATTCAACACTTAGACTCCCACACACCAATGATGCAGCAGTATCTGAAAATTAAAGCAGAGCATCCTGAAATCTTACTGTTCTATCGTATGGGTGACTTTTATGAACTGTTTTTTGACGATGCTAAAAAAGCCTCTCGCTTATTAGATATTTCATTAACAAAACGAGGTCAGTCTGCGGGGCAACCTATTCCAATGGCAGGAGTTCCCCATCATGCCGTTGAAAATTATCTCGCTAAATTAGTGCAATTAGGTGAGTCTGTCGCTATTTGTGAGCAAATTGGTGATCCTGCGACAAGCAAAGGTCCCGTTGAACGCAAAGTTATTCGTATTGTGACACCAGGTACTGTCACTGATGAAGCCTTACTTGAAGAACGCCAAGACAACCTTTTAGCCGCTATTTGGCAAGATAAAAATGGCGCATTTGGTTATGCTACATTAGATATCACATCAGGACGTTTTCGAGTTACTGAAATGCCTGATAGTGAAAGCATGATTGCTGAATTACAACGTACCCATCCAGCTGAATTACTTTATCCAGAAACCTTTGAATCAATGGTATTGATTGAGCGCCAGCAAGGCTTGCGTCGTCGCCCTATTTGGGAATTTGAACCTGAAACAGCAAAACAACAGCTCAATCTACAATTTGGTACTCGCGATTTAACAGGTTTTGGTGTTGAGAATGCACATCTCGCGCTCTGCGCTGCTGGGTGTTTATTGCAATATGTGAAAGATACACAACGTACCTCTCTACCTCATATCCGTAGCATTACCATGGAACGTCCTCAAGATTCGATTATTTTAGATGCAGCAACTCGTCGCAATCTTGAATTAACACAAAATCTTGCAGGTGGTACTGATAACACACTGGCATCTGTACTTGACCTTTGTGTTACCCCTATGGGAAGCCGTATGCTAAAACGTTGGATACACACACCATTACGCCAACGTGAACAACTTATTAAACGTCAAGACGCAATTAGCGCATTGCAGCCTCTCTATTTTGAGTTACAACCTTTTTTACGTCAAATCGGCGATTTAGAACGTGTATTAGCACGTTTAGCGCTACGTTCAGCACGCCCTCGTGATCTATCTCGTATGCGTCATGCTTTTCAGCAATATCATGATATTCATCAAGTGCTTGAACAAGCTGATATGCCTTACATTAAAGAATTACAAAAACGTATTAGCCAGTTCGATGAATTATGTGAACTACTTGAACAAGCTATTGTTGAAACACCGCCAGTATTAGTACGTGACGGTGGTGTTATTGCCTCTGGTTATAATGCTGAATTAGATGAATGGCGAGCATTAGCCGATGGCGCAAGTGATTACCTTGATAAACTTGAAATTCGTGAACGTGAAAAATGGGGTATTGATACCCTTAAAGTTGGCTTTAATGGTGTACATGGTTATTACATTCAAGTCAGTCGCGGACAAAGCAACTTAGTGCCTATGCATTATGTTCGCCGTCAAACATTGAAAAATGCAGAACGTTATATCATTCCTGAGCTAAAAGAGTATGAAGATAAAGTCCTGACTTCGAAAGGTAAGGCGCTGGCAATTGAAAAAATGCTCTATGAAGAAATTTTTGAAAAATTATTGCCACACCTTACTGCATTACAAATCAGTGCAGAAGCTTTAGCTGAAACAGACGTTCTCTCTAACCTTGCAGAGCGCGCTGAATCATTAAATTATACTCGCCCAGAATTAAGTGAAAAAACAGGTATTCAAATCTCAGGGGGACGTCACCCTGTTGTTGAACAAGTTCTTAGTGAACCTTTTATTTCTAACCCATTACAATTGGCACCTCAACGCCGCTTATTAATCATTACTGGCCCGAATATGGGTGGTAAAAGTACTTACATGCGACAAGCTGCATTAATTACTTTACTTGCCTATATAGGTAGCTTTGTTCCCGCAGAAAAGGCATTAATTGGCCCTGTTGACCGTATCTTTACCCGCGTGGGGGCTTCTGATGATCTTGCTTCTGGTCGCTCTACCTTTATGGTGGAAATGACCGAAACAGCCAATATTTTGCACAATGCGACTGAAAACAGCTTGGTTCTAATGGATGAAATTGGTCGAGGTACATCAACTTATGACGGGTTATCTTTAGCTTGGGCTTGTGCTGAAAACTTAGCTAATCGCATTAAAGCAATGACACTCTTTGCGACCCACTATTTTGAATTAACCACATTACCTGAAAAACTTGAGGGTACTGCAAACATTCACTTAGATGCTGTCGAACATGGTGACACCATTGCCTTTATGCATAGCGTTCAAGAAGGTGCCGCAAGTAAAAGTTATGGTTTGGCTGTAGCCGCACTAGCGGGTGTTCCTAAAGAGGTTATTCGTCGAGCCAAACAGAAGTTAAAAGAGCTCGAAATGCTATCTGGTCACTCTGGCTCTGGTCATGTTGAAACGTCACAATTGATGTTATTAACAGAGGCTGAACCTTCTGCGATTGAATTAGCTTTAGATAAAATCGATCCTGATGCTCTAACACCACGACAAGCTTTAGAACAACTTTATCGATTAAAAGAGATGTCCAAATAGGACATAAAAATCAAATCAATGATCAAAAATGGCGCAGTGTTTATCTTCACTGCGCCATTTTTATAACAGTCTTTCTATTTCTATCACAGTTAATTACGCTATTTCACTTATGTGATTCGCTGTTATATCGTTTTTTATTTTTGTCATTATCTTTTGAGACTGCATTTTTAAGCTAGAATAATCAGAGATAAAGACCACTTCAATTGATTGAAGCATGACTATATTTCAGTCGCTCACCCAATAACAATAAAGTGTCATCATCACTATAGTTGTCAAATAAACGAATAAATGAAGATAACGCAGGATTAAACATCATATCGTCAGTAATTTTCTCATAAGAAGTATAATTTTTTGTTTTTAATGAAAAAACCAATGTAACTCTATCATCATTACGACCTTTAGTTAAAATCAAGTCATTATTACTTATCATCAAATCATTTAGATATTTATAACCACTTTCATAGAAAGTTTCTATATTTCCATCAACTTGGCGCTGAACAACAGAATAGAGATCACGAGAAGCATGTTGAGCAATAAAATAGATATCACCTTTGTCATTTTGAGCAACTTCTTTTACGCGCACAGGAAGCCAACGTGTTTTTGTCACTTCTTTATTAACTAAATTTAATGTAATTTCTAATGTATTTGTTGTGTAATGATGATTATAAAAAATAACGAGAGAATCACCCGATAAAGCATAATGGAATTGTGTAAACTCACCAAAATCTTCTGCATAATACTGCTTAACGAGTTCTTCTGTATTAATGGAATATTCCCAACTCTCTCCCTCATCTAAACTTGTCATTATCGTTTTATTGTCAACTAATACTAATTGCGATGTCGCCTCTGAATATAATAATTTTCCTCCAATAAGTGCTAAAGGAAAACGGTAATAGCCATTATTACTCTCTTGCCAAGGAATTAAATCATCAAGCATAAACTTAGCTAAGTTCACCACTTGCCGTCCTTGCTCTGTAAATAAAACACACTTTTCAGAAATACAATAGGCGTTATAAAAACTCCCTTGCCCCTGAGACATAAAACGAGTGCCTTCTTTGCCAGAAAAATAAAGTGTATATTTTCTCTGGTTATCTTGCCTATAGAGTCGGCCATAAAGATCAACATCATATCGCCCTTGATCTGATTCTGTTTTAATTAAGATACCACTTGGCGCATTAAACGTATTACGCCAATCATAACGAGAATAAGGATAGGAAGATAAATCCGCGTCTTTTTCATTTTTCCATTGCCACTTAGAAGCAAAACCGTGAAAAAGTACGCCATAAAAAAGGAATAGGCTTAAAATAAATAAACCAGTGATGATAATGAAGGGTTTACGGAAAAAAGGATTCATTGGCTTAACTCCGTAACATAAAGCGGCTTTTTATTTTCAACACATTGCTGTTGAAGCAAAAAATAGGTTTGAAAGCTACAATTTCCCTTTTGTGATAGTAAAATATAAAGATTCGAAAATAAGGCAATTAAAAAAGCAAATCCTGTCATTATTGAACCGTAGATGATCCCCAGACCTAAAAAAGTATCACCAACAAAAAACCAGTCCCATTTATCCCAATAATTGCCATTATCGTAAACATCTGAAATAGAAAAAATGGCGAACAACGAGAAAATAAAGGTGCTGATTAGTCCTGTAATTAACAACGATAATCGTTTAGTTCGCTGGTGTCCAAGGTACAGCTGTCCTGAAATTGAATAAGCACCATTATCAGTATGATTATAAACACCTAAGACAACAGGCCCAGAGTTGTTATCTTCTGCTTGCCAAAAGAACAATTCAACATCATCACCATCAGTCAAAAATAAATTATGATCAGAATAAAATAAACGTTCTTTATAACTAAATATAAAAGGATGTTTATCAATCTGACAAGATATTTGCATCACCACATTCTCTGCATTGCGGGAGTGTATTTTAATTTTATCAACATGATGGAGTTTTATTTTCCCTCGTACTCGTTGCACTTTACTTTGTTTGATATGAAAGGTTGGGTTTTTACGTGTTATATGCTTTAACAGTGGTATTGTTTTTATTTCGGGAATAATCAGTTGTTCACCATCTGGAGCAATAATATCTTGTTTAGCCATTACTTTATCCAGCGCTTTGATTCTTTTTTTATGCTTAGGTCTAATACGCTGAAAAAAACGATAGGCTTTTTCTCCGATATAACTCACTCCAGCCATTACAGCACCAAATGAAATAACCATGGAAATAATGATAAAGAAATTAGCCTCTAGATAAAGCAGAGAATAATAATTCCACCCACTCCCAATTACAGTAAGAACAAAAGCAAGCAATAACCATTTTTTCTGTTTAGTGGTAAGTGTAAAGGTTCTTTCTGGCTCAAGCCTTCCTTTGCAATCATGATAAATCCATTGTACCCATAAACTGCCGTCATTAAGCAATTCGGCACAAATTTTAAGTTCATCACCTTGTTTTAAACGTTTCAGAAAATCTTGAGAGTGAGTGAAATCATCTTCATTGAGATAAAACACTTTGCCTGATGCTATTAATCTCACCATTCCTTTCGGTGAGGTTTTATTTTGGTCAAAATGGCAACTCTCTAATTTGACGTTTAAAAAATAATCTTTCATATCTTCCTTTATCTCTTTTACCCGATTTACGAGATGCAACATCACACGCTTGTTTTATCTTGTTAAATCACATAATACAAGATAAAGAAAAGCCGACTAGCAACTCACTAATCGGCTTTGGTAATAACGCTGTAGACAGAAATAAAGGCTAGTTATGCTTTGAAAAGAGCTTCAATACATAACCCCTGACTTTGCAGAATGTCTTTTAGTCGACGTAATCCTTCAACTTGAATTTGACGAACTCTTTCTCTTGTCAGACCAATTTCTCTACCAACATCTTCTAAAGTTTCAGCCTCGTAGCCTAATAATCCAAAACGGCGTGCTAATACTTCACGTTGCTTAGGATTTAATTCAAATAACCACTTTATGATATTTTCCTTGAGGTTATTATTTTGAATTGTCGCCTCAGGCCCTTCTTCATTTTCGTCAGAGATAATATCGAGTAAGGCTTTATCTGAATCGCCCCCAATTGGGGTATCAACAGAAGTAATACGTTCATTTAAACGCAACATCTTACTCACATCTTCAACTGGTTTATCAAGTGTTTGCGCAATTTCTTCAACACTAGGCTCATGATCAAGCTTGTGTGCTAGTTCTCTCGCAGTTCTTAAATAAACATTCAGCTCTTTAACGATATGAATAGGCAGACGAATGGTACGAGTTTGATTCATAATGGCACGTTCTATGGTTTGACGTATCCACCATGTCGCATAAGTTGAAAAACGAAAACCTTTTTCAGGATCGAATTTTTCAACTGCACGGATCAGTCCCAAATTCCCTTCTTCAATCAAATCAAGCAGGGCAAGACCTCTGTTTGTATAACGACGAGATATCTTAACAACTAAACGAAGATTACTTTCTATCATTCGTTGTCTTGAAGGAATGTCGCCACGTAACGCTCTACGGGCAAAAAAAACTTCTTCCTCAGCGGTCAGCAACGGAGAATAACCAATTTCTCCTAAATAAAGCTGAGTTGCATCGAGCGCACGCTGATTGACTCCTTCAATAAGTTCAATTTCGTCTTGAGCATCAGACTCATTTTCTGCTTCTTTTGCAGCAACTTCATCGAACTCTTCCATGTTCTCTTCAATTTCATCTGTATATAACTCGTCTACTCTTAGCGTACTTTGGCTCATCAGCTGCTCCTACCCTTGATAATTTAGGTAAACGACGTTTGATATTAAAGTCTATTTACCAGTTTATCGCTGTGTCACGACACAACGGGTTTACTGATTTTCCCTTGTAACGAATTACAAAATAAAAGATAACATAATCTATTTTACTGTTAATTTTATCTTTCTTTATTCAATATATAACTTAGCTATTGAGTGCAGGTTATTAACAGTTTTTTTATTATATTTACGTATATTTATCTATACGTAAAATTACTTCATTTAATGCGCTAGCTGTAACTATTTGTATCTAAAAAAATAAATAAAAATCCAGAATAATAAAGTAATACCAAATAATTTTTATTATTTACTATTATTAAAAAGATAATCTAATAAAGAAAACACCCTTTCAAACAAGGGGTTATTTTATAGTTCATCCTTTAGCAATGACGAATCTTTATTCATTTTTTATATAACATTTTTTAGCATACGCATTCATTGGTTGAGAATCAACCGTCTAATTTAACGTTATCTATAATTTTATATCGACCTCTCATTTTTACTTATCTTTAATTAAGCAGTTTTACTTAGTTAAAATGTATTTTGTTTCAATATTTTAATTAATTACAGATAACAAAAAGCCCTCTCTTTGTTATAAAAGAGAGGGCTTAACTTTAGGATTATTCACAATACGAGTTAAAAATCACTTATTTATTTTTTAGGTAAATAGCTCATTGGGTTGAGTGATTTTTCTTTATAACGGATCTCAAAGTGAAGTCGGACAGAGCTTGTTCCTGAACTACCCATCGTCGCAATCTGCTGACCTGCATTCACATTTTGTTGCTCACGCACCAAAATGGTATCGTTATGCGCATATGCACTGAGATATTCATCATTATGCTTAATGATAACAAGGTTACCATAACCACGTAATGCGCTACCGGCATAAACCACTTTACCAGCCGCCGTTGCAACTATTGGAGAGCCTTTAGTACCACCAATATCGATACCTTTATTGCCTCCTGGTGCACTTGAATAACTTTCGATTATCTTACCTTGTGCTGGCCAAATCCATTTACCAGAAACCGCTGTTGGTGCCGGTGTTGCTGCCGTTGTGGTATTCGTGTTGGTAGTTGGTGGCGGAGTCGTTGTTTTCGGTGTTGTTGTTGCCGGTTTAGTGATCAATGGCCCCATTGATGTGTTATTTGTCGGTTTCGTTTGAGCTGTTTGAACACCAGCACTACTTGGTTGATTGATAACGGATGTGTTCACATTTGTATTGGTTCCCGTATTGACTTGACGGTTACCGATATTCAGCACCTGCCCCACATTTAAACTGTAAGGCTCTGGAATATTATTCATTGATGCCAGCTCTTTTACATCGCTATCTGTTATCCACGCGATATAGAACATGGTATCTCCACGTTTTACTGTATAGGTATTACCGCTGTAATTCCCTTTAGGAATACTGTCATAATTACGGTTATACACAATGCGACCAGTACCATCTGTACTCACATTTTGAGTCGCTACTGATGTTTGTGGACGAGGCTGATTTTGGGGCTGATGTGTGCCTCCATTAGATGAAGCACTATTCACCTTAATTGAAGGAGGAGGTGACGATTGTAAAGGGGTCGTTCTTTCAACCGGTGTCGCATTACTGTTAGTCATCACAGGCGCAGTTGAAACCGTGTTATTTGAAGAGCTATCATTTACAGAGGTAATGGGTGCAGGACGATATGGTGTGTCTGCACAGCCTGTTAATGCAAATCCAATTACCGAACACATGATTGCCCAGCGGACATGCTTAATTGGGCTTTCTGAATTCATACTTCCTTCTCCCTTTAAAAAGGCATTAGCGTCTAGCAATTTGTCGAGTTAAACAAAAAGACTGCAATTTTTTGAAAATGTTTCATTTATTAGTGCAGATTACGACAAGCTATTAAAAAGCAGTAATAAAAAGCGGTCAGATTTATCTGGAAGTTATGCTAACTCACCTGAAATTAAAGGAACAAACCTAACTGCTTCTATAGATTGATAGTGAAAATCATTACCTAAACGTCGGATAAACTTCAGTATTTGTTGCTGTTCGCCTACAGGTATTATCATCCTGCCACCATCAGCTAATTGCATCAATAACTGTTGTGGTACTTCTGTTGCACATGCTGTCACTATTATGGCATTAAAAGGCGCTTTTGATGACCACCCTTCCCATCCATCACCATGACGTGTAGAAATATTATGTAAATCAAGATGCTTAAAACGTCGTTTAGCTTGCCATTGCAATATCTTTATACGCTCAACAGAGCTGACATGATGGACTAAATTTGCTAAAACGGCCGTTTGATACCCTGATCCTGTTCCAATTTCTAAAACAGAATCTGTACTTTGTAATTCTAGTAGCGTTGTCATTTTAGCAACAATATAAGGTTGTGAAATAGTTTGGCCATTACCAATAGGTAAAGCCGTATTTTCATAAGCCTTATGAGAGAGCGCTTCGTCAATAAAGAGCTCTCTGGGTACTTTACTCATTGCTTCCAGCAGGCTTTCATCCTTGATACCATGCTGCTTTAACATTGTCAGTAAGTCTTTCATTGACCGACTTAACATGTTTTTTTGACCTCTGCTTTATTTAACCAATTTTGTAGTAAATCTAGTGCCTTATATGCTGTTAAATCGACATGTAAAGGTGTAATCGACACATAACCTTCGTCAACAGCAGCAAAATCTGTATCAGGGCCTACATCGTTTTTTTCGCCTGGAGGCCCAATCCAATAAAGGCTATTCCCTCTAGGATCAGTGTGAGTATAAACGTGCTGTGAAGCATGACGACTCCCACAACGTGTGATACGAAACCCTTTTACTTCATTTAGTGGAATATCTGGCACATTAATATTGAGAATATTCCCGGCTCTTAAAGGCACTTGTTGTAACATTGCCAGCACGTCACAAGTTACTTGAGCCGCTGTCTCAAAGTGCGTTTCACCGTCTAATGAGACAGCAATCGCAGGTAAACCTAAAAAACGCCCTTCCGTTGCTGCAGCCACAGTACCTGAATAAATAACATCATCACCTAAATTAGGGCCATGATTAATACCAGAAACCACAATATCAGGACGAGGACGCACTAAATGATTTACACCAAGATAAACACAATCTGTTGGTGTTCCTTCAACAATAGCGATATCGCCATTTTCCAGCTCTTGCTTGCGTAATGGCCGATCAATAGTTAAAGAGTTAGAGGCAGCACTACGATTACGATCAGGTGCAACAATTTGTACATCATAGCGCTGGCGTAATGCTTTAGCGAGGGTCTGTATCCCTTTCGCCATCACACCATCGTCATTACTCACCAATATTTTCAGCATCATCATTCCCTAATAAAATTAATTCGCGTACAACGCTAGTTGCAAAGCTTCCTGCGGGTAAAAAGAATGACAGAGAAACAGTGGTGTCGTCTACCCAATTCCATGACATATTTTCTGGTAACACATTGATAGCACGCCTTGTATTATCAACACGCTCTTGTCGGGCCAATGACCATAATGTTTCATATTCTGCCAGATTTTCAGTTTCAAAATCCAATGCTTGTGCTTGTGTACCTAAGTCACCCTTGCCTGGTAAAGGTGCGGTAATATGAACATCATGTTCTTCATAGCGAGTTTGTGTTGAAGTGAGTTCAGCTTCATCGACAACAAACCAACTGCCTCGTCCATGAAGTTGCATTGCATCACCGAGTATTACTTTCGAATATAAATCACACTCTAATCTTTTACTGACAAGATGATTGAACATGGCACTGCGTGCTGCTGAAAGATAAAAACTGCGTTTACCACGCTCTTTAACACGAATTTCATCGGTTGCCCAACGCATTGCTTGACGTAAGTTTTCACCATTACGCCCAAATCGTTGAATACCAAAATAGTTGGGAATACCTTTAGCTTTAATTTGAGCTAATCGTGCATCAACAAAGGTACGGTCTGAAATTTCTCTCAACACCAATGTAAAGTGATTACCTTTTAGTGTTCCTATACGTAATTTACGTTGTTGGCGAGTTGTTTCTAAAATTTCACAACCTTCTAAAATAAACTGGCTGAAGTCGGGCATCTCTTTACCCGGCATACGCAGACAAAACCATTGTTCAGTGACAGCATTTCTGTCTTTTAGTCCAGCATAGCTTGCATCTTTAGGGTGAATCCCCACAAATTTTGCCAGTTTTTCAGCAACAAAAGCGGTGTTACATCCTGTTTTCCTGACTTTCACCATGACATGCTCACCTTCACCATCAAGGGTGAAGCCAAGATCTTCACAGACAATAAAATCTTCAGGAATTGACTTCAATAAACCTGTTGCTTGTGGTTTTCCATGTAACCAATGGAGTTCTGGTAATTCACTCATTCAGGTAATGACTCTTTTATTAATAAAACAACCGCTTCACAGGCAATACCTTCTTTTCTACCCACAAATCCAAGTTTTTCAGTTGTTGTTGCTTTCACATTAATATCATCAATATGACAATGAAGATCTTCTGCAATATTGACACGCATTTGTGGTGTATGAGGTAACATTTTAGGAGCTTGAGCAATAATAGTGACATCCAAGTTACCAATTCGGTAACCTTTGGCTCTTACGCGTGAAAATGCTTCACGAAGTAATACTCGACTATCAGCACCTTTATATGCCGGATCAGTATCAGGGAACAATGTACCAATATCACCCATTGCCACTGCGCCTAAAATAGCGTCAGTTACCGCATGTAATACAACATCACCATCAGAGTGAGCTAATAAGCCTTGTTCATAAGGAACTCTGACGCCGCCAATAATAATAGGACCTTCACCACCAAATTTATGTACGTCGTAACCGTGTCCAATTCTCATTTTATTGTGTGTTCCTTATATTGGTGATTTGGCGTGAAAGAAAAAACTCTGCAAGCGCCAAATCTTCTGGCTGAGTTACTTTGATATTGTCTGCACGCCCTTTTACTAATAGAGGTTCATATCCAGCAAATTCCATTGCTGATGCTTCATCAGTAATAGTTGCTTTTTCTGAGAGTGCATTTTCTATATTTTGTTTTAATAACAAGGCTGGAAAGAACTGTGGCGTTAAAGCATGCCATAGTGTTGTTCTCTCTACTGTTTGTTCAATATGATTATCTTGTTGATGGCTACGTTTCATCGTATCACGTACAGGAGTTGCAAGAATACCACCGCAAAACTGTGGATCTGAAAAGTTTTCATCAATTAATTTAATAAGATGATCAAGGTCGCCAAAATGCAAGCAAGGCCTAGCTGCATCGTGGACAAGAGCCCAAGTCTTATCAGAAAAATGCTGAGTGACGTACTCTAAACCCGATAATACGGAGTCCGCACGCTCCCCTCCGCCATTAACTGTAATGATCCTTTCATCTTGAGCTAAAGGCAAAGCTTGAAAATAATGATCATCCGGGCTAATTGCCACAATAATTTTCATTATGCGTGGGTGTTTTAATAAAGCATTAATGGTATGTTCAAGAATAGTCAATCCACCAATCTTCAAATATTGTTTTGGGCAGATTGATTGCATTCGACTTCCGATACCAGCAGCCGGAATAACGGCAACAATAGGAAGAGTAGAGTTTGTTATATTCATTATGGTATTTGTATCAGGACACACTATTAATTCAATAAATTAACGACGTGGTTGAGACTTATCATTCACAATACGGAAGAAGGTCTCATTAGGCTTAATCATCCCTAATTCACTACGAGCGCGCTCTTCTAACGCTTCTTGCCCGCCATTGAGGTCATCAATCTCTGCAAATAGACGATCATTACGCTCTTTTAACTGCGTATTTTGCGCCAATGCAGATTCAACTTCTTGACTTACTTTGTTGTAATCATGGATACCATTTTTACCTAACCACAATGAATATTGTAGCCAACCAAGTAAAATCAGAAGTAAGACTGTTAATTTCCCCATTACCACCCCCAAGATTAATGGGCTAATCATCCCACAACTCAACCACAGACGCCACAAAAGCGCTGGAATATATTACATTATTATTTGTATTCAGCTCACTATAAACGTGGGGCACTTTTGTAATATTCAGATTAAGGCTTAATTTTTTCTTATTAAGATAAATCACAATGGGCTTAATTGATAAATAAATCCATTTCAGACGAAAAGACTTAATGATATTTAAGCAGATGAGATGGTAAATGTGTTTTATAAATATAACTCATTGATAACTCTACACATCCCCATTTTCATAGGGTCTTTGTGTAGAGATAATTGAATTTTAATTCGAAACTAACGGTAGATTTGATATTGCTGTAGGTATGTGAGAATTTGCTGAGTAAGTTTATTAATAGAGAGTGTACCATCTAAATGTAATTCAGGATCAACAGGGCGTTCATAAGGTGAATCAATACCTGAAAATTGTTTTATTTCACCGCGTCTTGCCTTTTGATAAAGCCCTTTCGGATCACGATCCTCACAAATATGAAGGGGAGTATCGACAAAGATCTCAATAAATCGACCTTGCTCAAAATGACGTCTAACTTGTTGCCTATCTTCTCGATAAGGTGAAATAAAAGCAGTTAAAACAATAAGCCCCGCATCTACCATCAATTTAGCGACTTCACCCACACGGCGGATGTTTTCATGTCGATCTTCTTCGCTAAACCCAAGATCACGGCATAATCCATGGCGTAAATTATCGCCATCTAATAAATAGGTGTGAATTGGCGAATCGGAGTGTTGATAAAGTGCTTGCTCTAATGCATCAGCAAGCGTGGATTTACCCGATCCGGATAATCCAGTAAACCAAAGCACACATCCTTTGTGTGCTTGCTGTGATTCACGATCGTTTAATCCAATTTTATGCGAATGCCAGACAATATCTTCACTTATCATCTTTATTTTCCTCCAAGAAGATCTCTTGCTCCCCAATGCGGAAAATGACGACGGATAAGCTGATTAAGCTCAACTTCAAAAGCATCGTATTGTGTCGTAGTTTGTATAGGCGTATTGCGAGTTTCTCGAATAAGCCCCGCCCCTACCGTGACATTGCTTAACCTATCAATAAAAATAAGCCCTCCCATATCGGCATTGGCTTGATAGTTATCAAGCACCAAAGGCTCTTCGAATGAGACTTCAACACTACCTATTGCATTTAAACTTAAATTATCTGTAACTTGTTGAGTAAGCTTATTCACATCTACTTGATAATGAATATTCTCTATTTTTGCTCGACTCTTTTTGCCTGCAATCTTGATATCAAGTATATGCCCTTGAACTAAGGGTTGCTCTGACATCCATACCACATCTATCAATGCATGAGTGCTAATATTGGCAGTTGTATCACTACTATCAACAATAATATCTCCACGACTAATATCAATTTCATCAGTTAAAACAAGTGTAATAGCTTGTCCCGCACTCGCTTGGGTTAAATCACCATCAAAAGTAACAATACGTTTGATAGTAGAACGTTGCCCCGAAGGTAATACTTTGATTTGTTGTCCTTGGTAAATAACACCAGAAGAAATCGTGCCACTGTATCCTCTAAAATCTAGATCAGGGCGATTTACATATTGCACTGGGAAACGTAGCGATTGTGTAGATGATCCCAATTTAACTGGCGCGTCTTCTAATAGTGAAATCAAAGTTTTCCCTTGATACCAAGGCATATTCAAGGAAGGTAAAACGACATTATCACCATCAAGCGCAGAGATAGGTACAAATTCAATGGTTAGATCTGTAGGAAGTTGATCGGCAAATTTAAGATAATCTTGTTTGATCGAGTCAAAAATAGCTTGTTGGTGATCCACTAGATCCATTTTGTTAATCGCCACAATCAGATGGCGTATCCCCAAAAGTGTGCTGATAAAACTGTGACGTCGCGTTTGCTCTTGTACGCCTTTACGAGAGTCGATCAGCAGAATAGAAAGTGTACTGGTTGATGCTCCTGTCGCCATATTACGGGTATATTGGGCATGTCCGGGTGTATCAGCAATAATAAATTTGCGTTTTGCCGTTGAAAAATAACGATAAGCAACATCAATCGTGATCCCTTGCTCCCTTTCCGCTGCTAATCCATCCACCAGCAAAGCCAGATCGAGCTTTTCACCTTGAGTACCTATTTTTTTACTTTCCGTTTGTAATGTAGAAAGCTGATCTTCGTAGATCTGCCTTGTATCATGAAGCAAACGCCCTATTAATGTGCTTTTACCATCATCAACATCACCACAGGTTAAAAATCGTAATAACCCTTTGTTTTGTTGCATTTTAAGATAGCTTTCCACGCCACCAAAATGTGCAATCTCACCAGCAATAAGTTGATTTGTTTTCACGACTGCAAGTCCCATATATCCTCCAATTAAAAGTAACCTTGACGTTTTTTCAGCTCCATTGAAGCGGACTGATCACTATCAATTAAACGCCCTTGTCGTTCACTGCTGGTGGAAATCAGCATTTCCTCAATAATGGCAGGTAGCGTTTCGGCTTGTGAAGGAATGGCTCCTGTTAATGGCCAGCATCCTAAAGTTCTAAATCTCACTTGTTGCTGAGTGATAACTTCACCCGGCTTAAGATCAATTCTGTCGTCATCAACCATAATTAATGTGCCATCACGCTCAATAACAGGTCTATTTTTTGCAAAATAAAGAGGAACAATATCGATATTTTCTAAATAGATATATTGCCAAATATCGAGTTCAGTCCAGTTAGATAATGGAAATACTCGAATACTTTCACCTTTATTAATTTGGCCGTTATAGTTTTTCCATAATTCAGGACGTTGATTTTTTGGATCCCAACGATGAGATCTATCTCTAAATGAATAAATACGTTCTTTGGCTCGTGATTTTTCTTCATCACGACGAGCGCCACCAAATGCCGCATCAAAACCATATTTGTCTAAAGCTTGTTTTAACCCTTCTGTTTTCATGATATCCGTATGTTTTGCACTACCATGAATAAACGGATTAATTCCAAGCTCTTCACCTTGTGGATTGCGATAAACCTTAAGATCAAAACCATACTCTTTAGCTGTTTTATCTCGAAAATCATACATTTCTCGAAATTTCCAGCCAGTATCAACATGTAGCAAAGGAAAAGGTAATTTAGCGGGATAAAATGCCTTGCGTGCTAAATGCAACATCACCGAGGAATCTTTGCCTATTGAATAAAGCATGACGGGATTTGCAAATTCAGCGACTACTTCACGCAGAATATAAATACTTTCTGCTTCTAATTGCTGGAGATGCGTTAACTGTGTTTCATTCATAACAACCTCGTTTAGGCAAAATGAACCAAAGATGAATGGTGCGAAGGTAAAGACGGATAAGCGTGTCTATCGCCAAACCACGCAAGTTGATGGTGCAATGCAGCCACCTCTCCTACAATTAATAGAGCCGGAGTGGGCGCTTTTTCTGCCAATTGCGCTAATTGCGTTAAATCACCCGTGAAAACTTGCTGATCACGGCGTGTGCCACAACTAATAACAGCGATAGGTGTTAATGGAGAACGTCCGAGTTTGATTAAACGCTGACTAATCAGTTCTGCTTTTGTCGTTCCCATATAAATAGCGAGTGTGTGATTAGCTTGCGCTAACGATGCCCAATCTGGTTCTATTCCATCAGCTTTACAATGTCCTGTCATAAAAGTGACACTTTGAGCATATTGTCGGTGAGTTAACGGTATCCCAGCATAAGCACTTGCTCCGCTGGCAGCGGTGACTCCTGGTACAACCTGAAACGCAATACCATGCGCGATAGCAATTTCGATTTCTTCGCCACCACGTCCAAAAATAAAGGGATCTCCCCCTTTTAACCGAACAACTCGTTTACCTAATTGCGCATATTTCACAATCAGTGCATTTGTTTCCTCTTGAGAAACACTGTGATGTCCAGCTCTTTTGCCCACACAAATAGTGTCAGCATCGCGTCGTACCAGTTCTAAAACTTCTGGGCTTACTAAACTGTCATAAAGGACGACTTCAGCTTGTTGAATAACCTGTAAACCACGCAATGTTAATAAACCTGCATCACCAGGGCCTGCCCCAACTAATGCGAGTTCACCTTGTTGACTCTCTTTTTGTTTTAATTGTTGTTCAAGTTGGGCCTCGGCTTGAACCAATTGATCACTCGCCACTAGAGTGGCAAATTTACCACCGAAGGCTTGCTCCCAAAAACGACAACGCGCTTGAAAAGTATTTAAGTGTTGTTTCACTTTATGGCGCCATTTTCCTGCAATTGTCGCCATTGTGCCTAATGAACTTGGCAATAAAGCTTCTAACTTCTCACGTATCATACGAACTAAAACAGGCGCTTTTCCCGCCGAGGAAATCGCAATCAAAATAGGGTTTCTGTCAATAATGGCAGGAAAGATAAATGAGCATTGAGGCTGTGAATCCACAACATTGACAAAAATATGTCGTGCTTGTGCATCAAGATAAACTTGTTGATTAAGTACACTGTCATCTGTAGCTACAATAACCAACATCATTCCTAATAGATGTTCAGATTGATATTTTGCTGACACCCATTCAATTTTATTTTGCTGATAAGCAAGATGTAATTCGTCACATAATTGAGGAGCGATCACTCTTAATCGAGCACCTGCTCTTAATAACAGCAAAGCTTTACGCGCAGCAACATGACCACCACCCACCAATAACACCGGGCGTTCTTTTAATTCCACAAATAAGGGTAGGTAATCCATACGCGTATCTCACCTTCGCTGTTCACTTTATGAGTAACGACTATAAAAGGTGCTTTAGGGCTTATGAAATGACAAAAAGCTATGTGATGGAACAGAAAGGAATAAGGAAAAATAAAATGATTTCAATGAGTTATTTTTCAAAACGACAAATAGGGCAATAGATTGAACTATTACCCTAATTATTTCATTGATAAATAATGGCGTTATTCGTGTAACCCACACTCACGTTTTAAGCCAAAAAAACGAGTTTCTTCTTCACTCATACCTTCTTCCCATTTTCGGGTTGTATGAGTATCACCCACAGAGAGATAACCTTGCTCCCATAAGGGGTGATAAGGTAAATCATTTTCTTTAAGATACTGATGAATTTGCTTATTATCCCAATCTACTATCGGTAAAAACTTAAAGATCCCTTTTGAGATTGAAAGCACTGGTAAATGCTCACGGCTTTTAGATTGTTGTCGGCGAAGACCTGCAAACCATGTTTGAGCCTGTAACGTTTTTAATGCTCTCTCCATCGGCTCAACTTTATTGATATCGTTATATCGCTCAATGCCGTCTATGCCATTTAACCAAAGTTTACCGTAACGGGCTTCTTGCCAAGATGAAGATAATTCAGCTCGATACACCTTTAAATTAAGTTGTAACTGTTGAGTCAATGTATCAATAAACTGATAAGTCTCAGGAAACAAATAACCCGTATCTGTCAAAATCACAGGAATATCAGGATATTGCCTTGTAATTAAATGCAAACAGACTGCAGACTGAATACCAAAACTAGAGCTTAATACATAAGCTTTAGGCAAATGCGTTAAAGCCCAAGTAATACGTTCAATAGCGGTAAGTTGCTCAAGTTTTTGATTAATTTCAGCTAACGTTTTTTGTTGTTCTTCTATCGATAATAACCTTAGTTGTTCAAGCTGAAATATATTCATACCGCCTCCTGTATTTCATAAAAATCCACGGCAGAATTGAGTACAGGTTTAACAACATCGGTACGAATAAGAAAATCACCAAACCCTTCATTGTTATGGCGAGAAATGGCCCAATCACCAATCAATGAATCAAGTATCGCTATAATTTCTTGCGAGGTAATATTTTCACGATACATTCTAGGTATGCGTGTACCAATACGATTACCGCCTAAATGTAGGTTATAACGATCGGGCGCTTTCCCCACCAGCCCAACTTCTGCCAGCATAGCGCGACCGCAACCGTTCGGGCATCCTGTTACACGAACAACAATGTACTCATCACTCACTCCATGTTTTGTCATCAAACTATCAAGTGTATCAGTGAATGAAGGTAAAAAACGCTCTGCTTCAGCCATTGCCAATGGGCAAGTTGGAAAAGAGACACAGGCCATTGCATGTTCACGCAGTGGGGTCACCTTGTCATCAATTAATCCATATCGACGAGCAATAGCTTCAATATTTGCTTTTTCATTTTCAGGTACACCCGCCACAATCAAATTTTGATTGGCAGTAAGACGAAAATCACCTTGATGAATTTTAGCAATTTCAGCCACACCCGTTTTCAATGGAGCATCAGGCTTATCAATCAATCGACCACTTTCAATAAATAAAGTAAGATGCCATTTATCATCAACACCTTTTAACCAACCAATTTGATCGCCTCTATGTGTAAATTCATAAGGTCGAATAGCATCAAAAATAACACCTGAGCGACGTTCAACTTCCTGCTTAAATGTTTCTATTCCAACACGTTCTAATGTGTATTTTGTTTTTGCATTTTTACGTTCAGTACGATTTCCCCAATCACGCTGGGTCGTCACAATCGCCTCAGCAATTGCTAAGGTTTTTTCAATAGGGATATAGCCAAATTCACTGGCTAAGCGAGGAAAGGTATTCTTATCACCATGAGTCATCGCAAGACCGCCCCCCACCAGTACATTAAACCCGACAAGACGCCCATTTTCAGCAATTGCAATAAAATTCATATCATTAGCATGAAGATCGACATCATTATGAGGCGGGATCACCACCGAGGTTTTAAATTTCCGCGGTAAATAGGTTTCTCCTAAAATAGGCTCTTCATCTGTTGTTGCAATTTTTTCTTTGTCTAACCAAATTTCAGCATATGCATGAGTGCGTGGTAATAAATGCTCTGATATTTTTTTTGCCCACTCATACGCTTCTTGGTGTAATGAAGATTGCACTGGATTTGAAGTACATAAGACATTACGGTTAACATCATTCGCTGTTGCTAGAGAATCAAGTCCTGTGGCGGCTAACATTTGATGGGCAGGTTTTACATTACCCTTTAAAATGCCATGAAATTGAAAAGTTTGGCGGTTAGTAATTCGAATACTGCCGTAAAGTGTATTTTCTGTCGCAAACTGATCAATGCTAAGCCACTGTTTAGGTGAGATAATACCACCGGGTAAACGACAACGTAACATCATCGCATGACGAGGCTCTAACATTTGCTCCGCACGTTCTGCACGAATATCTCTGTCATCTTGTTGATACATGCCATGAAAGCGGATCAATAGAAAGTTATCGCCTTCAAACCCACCTGTTAAACCATTTTGTAAGTCTTCTGTAATAGTGCCGCGTAAAAAATGACTCTCTTTTTTCATGCGTTCACTATCGGCCAGTTTCCCTTCAACCACTAAGGGCGCTTGAGTATGTGATTTCATTTAATAGACATCCCTCTGATAACGCCGTTCTAGACGTAGCTCACTTAAATATTCATCTGCTGCTTCACTATTTTTATTGCCATACTCCATCACAATATCTAACAACGCTTGTTCAACATCTTTTGCCATATGTGATGCATCACCACAGACATAAAGATAAGCGCCTTGTTGTAACCATTGCCAAATATCACTACCACGTTCACGTAATTTATCTTGTACATAAATTTTATGTGCTTGATCTCGTGACCATGCTAAATCAATATGGGTTAACAGGCCGCTTTTGACATAACGTTGCCATTCCACTTGATAGAGAAAATCTTCAACAAAATGAGGGTTACCGAAAAATAACCAGTTTTTACCTGTTGCACCGTCATTTTCGCGCTGTTGCATAAAGGCTCTAAAAGGTGCAATACCTGTACCTGGCCCAATCATAATCACAGGTGCATCGTTATTGTTTGGTAAACGAAAATGTTCATTTTTTTCAATAAAAACATTGACGGTATCGCCTTCTTTCAAGTTATCCGCTAAAAAGCCAGAGGCACCACCAGTATACGCACGCGAGTTTACGTCATAACGCACAACGCCTAATGTAAGGTGTACTTCGTCTTCCACTTCTTGTTGTGATGATGCAATAGAGTAAAGGCGAGGAGTAAGAGGACGTAAAATATCCACAAAATCTTGTGCCGTTGGCTGAGCACAATATTGGCGCACCATCTCATTAATAGGGTGTTTTTGTGCATATTGCTGAAGCTTTGTTTTATCAGCAATAAGTGACAATAAATCTTCATGGCGTGTAAGTTGCGCATAAGCCTTGACGATAGGCGCGCTATTTTGAGTCAATTCACAATGATGTAATAAGGCTTCTTTTAAGGTGAATGTTTGAGATTTTAACGTGACAGTTTCATCACCTTTTAGCCACAATAATGTAATAAGTTCATCGACTTTTTCAGGCGAATTATTAAACCAAACACCCAGTGCATCACCAGGTTGATATTGCAAATCAGAACCTTCAAGACTGATTTCAATATGGCGAATATCTCTATCCGAATTTCGACCTGTGATTTTTTGATTAGTCAGTAATGTGGCAGTAAAAGGCGCATCACGATGATAAATAGAAGTTTCTATCGTATCTGTCGTACCTGACTGCGTTTGCTGTAATACTTGCGTACTCTGTGCAGGTACTTTTATTTTTAAGATCTCTGTAAGCTGTTTTATCCATTCATCCGCAATGGCCTGATATTCAACATCAGCATCAACTCTAGGTAATAAGCGCGTTGCACCAAGTTGGGCAATTCTTTCATCAAAGTCTTTGCCTGCCTTGCAGAAATGTTCGTAAGAAGTATCGCCTAAACTAAATACCGCATAAGACGTTTCCTTCATTTCAGCTGCTTTTTTAGAGTGCAGATATTTATAGAAAGCAATCGCTTCTTCTGGAGGCTCACCCTCTCCTTGTGTAGATGCAATAATAATTAAAGTTGTCGCTTTATGGATCTGCTTAAATTTATATTCACTAGCAGAGTACAACTCAACATTCAATTTATGAGCAACTAGATTATCTCGTAATTGTTCTGTCAGATGGCGGGCATTACCAGTCTGAGAAGCAGAGATTAATGTAATAGTCTCTTGTTCAGGAACTTGTGGTGAAACAACCGCTGTTGACACGGGTACGGCAGCATGATCCAACTGCCCCCATAAATACCCAGATAACCACGCAATTTGCGCTGTTGAGAGATCTTTTGTTGCATCCTGTAATTTATTCAATTGCTCCGGTGTTAATGGAAGCATTGATAATAATGGGGGTTGATTGCTCATTTATCCTGCCTTAAAAAAGCGAAGCACTTATCTGTGCTTTATTGTTCTTTGATAATATTTCTAATATTGAGAGGGTATCTCACGACTAGAAGGTGAATTAAAGACCTGTTGGCTCTATCTAATAACCTTAAATGCTAAATTTATTTATCGGTTTCCTTTACCAATAAAATTAATAAGCAAAAAGGAACATAACAAGTCATTAAGATTAAGGGAGATTAGGCGTGATACGCTAAATCGGCTACACTGGTAGACTTCGTTCTATTTGTGTCTTTTTTTTACTAATTAAGTCAAGAGAGTTTTGATGACAACCACCATCTTTAAAGATTTTCAGTTTGAAGCTGCCCACCATTTACCGCATGTTCCTGAAGGCCACAAATGCGGACGCCTGCACGGACACTCCTTTTTGGTTCGATTAGAGCTAACAGGTGAAGTTGATACACTGTCAGGTTGGCTTATTGATTTTGCTGATGTTAAAGCCGCATTTAAACCCACTCTTGAGCGCCTTGATCACTACTATCTTAACGAAATTGAAGGCCTTGAAAATCCGACCAGCGAAGTGCTCGCAAAATGGATTTGGCAGCAAGTAAAACCAGTATTACCATTATTATCTGCGGTAATGGTGAAAGAGACGTGTACAGCAGGATGTATTTATCGCGGTGAATAGATCTGTATTAAGATTAAACCGTTATCACCTAAAAAAAATCAGCCTTTTATTGGCTGATTTTTTTCATATTAAAAGTCTGATCACGCAATATTTAAATACTTATGCGTTTGCATTGAGAAACGCCAATTACGTTCAATACAAGTTTTAATACATAATGCCGTTGCACTCTCTTTACAACTAATGGGCTGTAAAGCAACAACAGGTGCAGGTTGTTCTGTGCGTAATGCCAATAATGTATCCAACGCTTCAATATCTTTTTCACGTCCAACAGGATGTTTTATTTCATTAGCACGATTGATAGCGTTTGATAAAACACTAAAACCACCTCGCATTCCCACTTTAGGTGAGAGTGTGACCCATGTTTTTTCACTACATAGAATGTCATGAGTACCGCTGGTTTCTATCTGGCAGACAAAACCCGCTTGCTCTAATCCTTGCGTTAAAGGACGCAAATCATATAAACAAGGTTCCCCTCCCGTGATAACAACGTGTTTTGCACTATAACCTTGTTGCTGAAAAAGTGATAAAATTTCAGCAACACTGGCTTCGCCCCAAGTATCGCTTTCTTGCGTTTTAATCGGGATATCACCAAGAGGAACTTTTTTTTCGTCCTCTTTTTCCCAAGTATGCTTTGTATCACACCAACTACAGCCGACTGGGCAACCTTGTAATCGAACGAAAAGCGCAGGAACGCCAGTAAAAACACCTTCACCCTGTAAGGTTTGAAACACTTCATTAATGGGGTATTGCATAAGAAACTCTGATATCCAATGAATGCTGATGATTATTACAGATAACTATCTCACCGTAAGAGGCTTTATGATAAGGTACATGGTTTGTTTTGAATAGCTAACGTGCGAGAAGACACTGAAAAAGAGGATAGAGTTCCTCCGTTGGACAGAGATGGGAATACTTTAGATGCAAAAAGAGAATCAACTTTCACGAGGATTATCAGGGCGGCACATTCGTTTCATGGCGCTAGGCTCTGCGATCGGGACAGGTCTATTTTATGGCTCAGCTGCAGCCATTGAAAAAGCAGGTCCCGCAGTATTATTGGCTTACCTTATCGGTGGTGCTGCGGTATTTATGGTTATGCGTGCATTAGGGGAAATGGCCGTTCATCATCCTGTTGCGGGCTCTTTCTCACAATATGCTAGCCATTATATGGGGCCTTTAGCAGGCTTCTTAACCGGCTGGAACTACGTTTTTGAAATGCTGATTGTTTGTCTAGCTGACGTCACAGCATTTGGTTTTTATATGAAACTTTGGTTCCCTGATGTCGATCAATGGATATGGGTATTAGGCATAGTTTGCTTTATTGGTGCCTTAAACCTTTGCCATGTGAAGATATTTGGGGAAATGGAGTTTTGGCTTTCTATTGTTAAAGTCACTGCTATTATCGCAATGATCATTGGTGGTGTTGTTATTATGATGTATGGCTTTGGCCAACAAACTGAGCATCCTATTGGTATCTCTAACTTATGGGAGTTTGGTGGTTTTATGCCAAATGGTATTGAAGGGGTTATCGCCTCGCTTGCCATTGTGATGTTTGCATTTGGTGGGATTGAAGTCATTGGTATTACTGCCAGTGAAGCTAAAGATCCTGAGAAAACCATTCCTAAAGCTATCAATGCTGTACCGTTTCGTATCTTATTATTCTATGTTCTAACAATATTTATTCTAATGTGTATTTTCCCTTGGCAACAAATCGGCCATAACGGTAGCCCATTTGTACAAATTTTCTCAAATCTAGGGATCAATTCAGCTGCAAATATCTTAAACCTTGTGGTTATTACAGCCGCAATTTCTGCAATTAATAGTGATATCTTTGGGGCGGGTCGTATGATGTACGGTATGGCTCAAGAAGGGCAAGCACCTAAATCCTTTATGAAGCTTACCCGTAATGGCGTGCCTTGGATGACAGTACTAGTAATGTCAGTGGTACTGTTACTTGGCGTAGTGCTTAATTATCTTATTCCAGAGCAAATCTTTGTTTTAATTGCCTCTATTGCGACATTTGCAACAGTTTGGGTTTGGTTAATGATTTTACTTTCACAAGTCGCTATGCGTCGTAAGATGAGCGCTGAAGAAGTAAAAACACTTAAATTCCCAGTACCACTATGGCCTGTTGCACCAGCACTAACTATCGTCTTTATGGCGTTTGTTATCGCAATCTTAGGGTATTTTGAATCAACTAGAATGGCATTGATTGTGGGTATGGTATGGGTAGCGATTTTAACTATCGGCTACTATGTGGGTATCAAACCAAGAATGAACCAGAAATAAATCATATTTCTGAGTTAACCAATATTTAAGTTGGGCAATAAAGGCTGTGGATAATTTCACAGCCTTTTTCTTTATTACATAATAGCGATTGTTACTAAGCCAGTGCTTGTTCTAGATCTGCAATTAAATCATCCACATCTTCTAGGCCAATTGATAAACGAACCAAACCGTCACTAATGCCATGTCTTTGCCGTTCTTCTACACTATAAGTAGCATGAGTCATTGTCGCTGGATGTTGAGCTAAAGATTCGCAGTCTCCTAAGCTCACAGCTCGACTAAAAAGATTTAAGCGATTGAGAAACTCTCTACCTGCTTTAATGCCTCCTTTTAACTCAATAGCTATCATACCTCCAGCTAACCGCATTTGACGTTTAGCTAGTTCATATTGAGGAAAAGAAGTCAGCCCAGGATAATAAATAGTTTCGACTTTAGGATTATCTTCAAGGTATTGTGCTATACGTTGTGCATTTTCGCAGATCTGCTCCATTCTTATGCCTAACGTTTTTATACCTCGTAATATTAACGAGGCATCGTGAGGAGACAAACAAGCCCCTGTCATATCCTTTAAACCCTCAACACGTATTTTATTGGCTAATTCATGTGTAGTAATAATTGCACCCGCAGTCACATCGCCATGGCCTGATAAGTATTTGGTCATAGAATGCACAACAATATCTGCACCAAGTTTTAAGGGTTGTTGTAAATAAGGTGAACAGTAAGTGCTATCCACTATCACTAAAATATTATACTGATGAGCTATTTCTGATATGTTTGCTATATCACTGACACGCATATTAGGATTAGCAGGAGTTTCAAAAAAAATTATTTTTGTTTTCTCAGTAATCGCTTCTTTCAGTTTTTTTAGATTAGTTAAATCAACGTGTTTTATTTTAATGCCAAACTTGGCAAGCCCATGATTAAAAAAAGTAAAAGTACATCCATAAAGTGTCATATCTGCAATCAATTCATCACCAGGCTGAAGTAACGACCAACAGGTTGATGTAATCGCGCCCATTCCTGAAGAAAAAACAACTGCACCTTCACCATCTTCTAATTGTGCTAAACGTTTTTCTAATAAATTTAATGTAGGATTAGAAATCCGTGAATAAAAATGTCCTTTTTGCCGCCCTGCAAAACAATCAGCTCCATATTGAGCCGTCGGAAAAACAAAAGTAGACGTTTGAAAAACAGGAGGCACTAACGCCCCCTGAGAGTCTAACGGAGAATAACCATAATGTATTGCTTGAGTATTAAAATGTTTATTACCTTGCGTCATTACATCTCCTAATTATTAATTAGTTTTCTATTCGTTGGTTATTTTCCCCGATAATTTGAACTGTTCTTAGAATAATAGAAATTCCTTTAAGCGTATCAGGATTTCTTAATAATGCAAAAGTTGATCCTAAAGTATATTTTTTATCTTGATAAATAGATTCTTTCTTTGCCATATTATAAGCGGCACTTAATTCCCATACTGGAATTAATGTTTCTTCAAATGCGACCGACAGTTTTTCAACCGTTGCGTTATCCATAATATCTATTGAATCTGATATTAAAGATAATAAATCGACGATATTATCAAACCGCTTTAATGCTAATAATGGTCTTGCTTTTTCTAATAAATGTTGAAGATGTAATTTATCTTCATCCGTTAACAGTTGAATATCTGCTGGGCTTAAATTATTTTCACTCATTATTGTATCCCCTATAATAATCCTCTAACTGTTGCCCAATATAAACCTCTGTTATAACTATTACGTAATAATCCCCCTAACTTTGTTGGCGGTGTAGGTATTACGTCGTGCTTATAATCATATTGTAATGGCATTCCTGCTGATAGCCCCATTTGTGCAACGGCTTGTACTCGACCATCATAAATAGTGGCAGGATAACCATAGCGCAGTTCACCACAGATATTATTAGCAATTACACCGGCTTGGTTATGACAGCTACCACCGGCTTTACTGATCGGTAAATCAACGGTATCACCAATAACATAAACTTGGTTTAATCCATAAACTTGTAATGTTTCGGGATCTGTAGGTAACCACCCCTCACCGTTATTATGTTCACTTAAACCCGTGTTACGAATAGCTTCAACCGCAGTAATTGGCGGAGTACTCATCAGAATATCAAACGGCTCTGCTTCACCCTCTTTTGAGTAAGCTATCTTTTTATCTGGATCAACATGGCTTAATGTAAATCCACGTTTAGCTTTAATATCTCGCTCTGAAAATACCGCAGGAAGGACTTCGCAAACCTCTTGTTGCATAAACAAACAGTTTCTTAAAAGTTGAGCAACTGTAGGATAGGTATAAACAATTTCAATATTTTTTCTTACTCGACGTTGACGTAATAGTTCATCAAGCATCAAGGTTGTTTCCATTGGAGCAATACCACATTGATGAGGCACATTCGGCGTTTCAGGAAAACTCACTGTAATAAATACACGCCCTTTTTCAATTGTCGCAAGTTTATCAGCGAGCGCTCTTGCTGCTTCATATTGATAAAAATGACTACCTGCTTCTTTTAAACCTTCAATTCTATGAGGGCTAGGAACACAGCCAGTTGCCAAAACTAAGAAATCATAATTATATTTTTTCTTGGACTCGCAATAGATAACTTTATTGTTAAAGTCAAAACGCTCAGCTTTATCTATAACAAATTCAATTTCAGGTCTTAATAAACTTCTTTCTGATCGCATTAACTCTTCTTTTAAAAAGAGATTAAATGCAATATACATAAATGCAGGCTTGTAATAATGATGAGGGTTATCTGAAATAAGTGTTATTTTAATTTTATTTGAAAATATTTCTTCATTTAATTTTTTAGCCAGGATATTAGCAAGAATAGTTCCGCCGGTACCACCGCCAATAATAACTATATTTTTTGTTGGCATTTTATTTCCTATATCTAGTGATATTAGATAGACAAAAAAAAGTATAGTAAAAGGCATTAATATAACAAATAGATTAAATAGATAAATAAACTATCTTTAAAATAATTATTCTAATTGATAATCGTTATAATCATATCGAATTTAAATATTTAAATTTAATATTAACTATCGTTATCATCACTCACTAATAAAATGTTGCAATTAAAGGATGATGATCTGAAGCATCAGTGATCAGCACTTCTGCATTATTTAGCGATAATCCGCGATAGAAAATATAATCTAACGGTTTACCAAATGCTTTAGTACGCCAATCATTATCAAAAATAACCTCTTTAAGTCTTAACCTTCTCGCAAAACGCTTTAATACATTCACTCTAGGACGACTCCATGCATTAAAATCACCTGCAAGAATAATAGGGCCTTTATGGTGCATGATATGAACAGATAAATTACTTAATTGACGCTGATACACATCAACACCAAAACTAAAATTAATCGCATGCACATTAATCACCATTAGATGATCACCCGTGATCAGCGGATATACCGTAATTAATGCTGATTTTGATAAACGTAGAAAAGGTTCTTTTTCTCTTAAAGGACAACAATAGATAGGATGAGAACTTGATAAAGTCATTACCCCCGCGGGATGTTGCTGAAAAGCTAAGGCAGGTACTTGATCTGCGATTAAATGATGGGTTCCTGCAAAACGAACAAGTTCAGGCGTAGTTTGAGCCTCTTGCAATAAAAGTAAATGCGTATCGGTTGATAAGATCTCTAACATATTGCGCCAATTTGGTCTTTGCTGTTTATAGATATTCCAAACCGCAATTTTTAGCGTGCCTTCTGTATAAAGAGGCATTCCAATAGGTAACGTATCCTTTCTTTCACTTAAAGGCGGGCTTGGTTCAATCCTTTCTACAGGTTGACCTGCCACAAAACGTACTGAATAAGTCGGTTTCTTCGCCATTAACAACCTCAGATAAGCAGCAAGATTTCTTGCTATAACTTAAGTATACCAAAGCCTAGCGCTACCCTCATCTTTTAAAAGGACATCATAATCAACAAAAGTAATTATTTTTATATGAATTAGTTATTTTTACTTAATTTTATAGATTTAATGTCTGTTTATTCTTAAATTTTAAGCAAAAAAAAACCTAAGTCATTAGACTTAGGTTTCTTAATGTTGGCGGAACGGACGGGACTCGAACCCGCGACCCCCTGCGTGACAGGCAGGTATTCTAACCAACTGAACTACCGCTCCGCGTATTCTTTTCGCGATTAATGTTTTCCAACACTAATGCTTTAATTTAATGCCTGGCAGTTCCCTACTCTCACATGGGGAGACCCCACACTACCATCGGCGCTACAACGTTTCACTTCTGAGTTCGGCATGGGATCAGGTGGGACCGCTGCGCTATGGCCGCCAAGCAAATTCTGTTTTATTACCCGTTATTTTGTATCTCTACACAATAACCAGCAATATTCAATCTTAAACAAGCTTACTTCATCTACTCTTTGTCTCTCAGACAAAACACCTTCGGTGTTGTCAGGTTAAGCCTCACGGTTCATTAGTACTGGTTAGCTCAACGTATCGCTA